>JALZJA010000127.1 GCA_030860005.1 Actinomycetota bacterium | reverse complement strand
GCTGGCGGAGCGGACGTTCGACGGCGCCGCCGGTTCCGCGACGCTACCCGCCGCCGCGTTCGCAGCGATTGATCCACAACGCGCGCGTACCCGATCATTGCCGAGACCGTCGAGGTGCGCCGTCGGCGCGGGAGCGCTGCCGTGCCCGCCACGCTCGAATCAGTAGAAGGGTGGCGGCGCCGGTCGCCCCGGCCGCGGGCATCTGCCACCACCCGAGATCGGACCCCTGCGCAGCCAACGCGACGGCAACGACGTCTGTCAGCATCGCAGACCAAGAGTGGGCCCAGCGTGGTCCGCAGCTAGTGCCAGCAGATCGCACCCGCCCTGCGACGGTCACGAGGGCCGCAGCGAGGTCGTCTGATCGGTGCTGACCCGATCTGCTCTCATATCCGCGGCGCGGCGGCGGCACCTGGCGGTCGCCCCGATCGTCGCGCCGCCGTGTGCTCGAGGCGGTAGCGCTCGCGAGCCTGCGAGAGGGCGCGCAGCGCATCGCTGACCGCGTCGGGCAGCCGCGGCTGCGCGGGGCGGTAGATCTCGTCGAACACCGACGTCAATGCTCCTTGCGGCGCGCGGCTACGCGCTTGCGCGGCAAGCCGCACCGGACAGCTGCGGCAGCGAGGGGTCGACCGGCAGCAGGTCATCGATCGATACGCGGACACGCAAGCGCACGCTAGCACTCATTAGGGCCACCTAACAAGCCATCTACGTTGCGAGTATTAGGCGCGCCTACTTAGTGCCTCCTACCACATCCAGGCCGGTTTGTCTAGAACCTGGGTGGTAGATTTGAATCCGAGGCGGAACGATCTCCGCTCATTCACCGAGCCTCACCACACAGGAGGTTTCTCTTGCCCGCTGAACGATTTGTCGCGGCGCTCAACGAACAGGTCACCATGGAGTTTGCCGCTGCGCATCAGTACACGTCGATCGGCGCGTACTACGAGCTCGCGACGTTCCCACAGCTCGCCAAGTTTTTCCAGTCTCAGGCCGAGGAGGAGCGCGGCCACGCGATGAAGATGGTCGATTACCTCGTTGACACCAACAGCCCGGTCGAGCTCAGCGCGATCCCGGCTCCTACCAACCACTTTGCCGACCACGTCGAGCCGATCAAGCTCGCTGTCGAGCAGGAAGGCAAGGTCACCGTCTCGATCAGCTCGCTGTACGACATCGCCGTCGAGACCAAGGATCACCAGAGCGCGCAGTTCCTGCTGTGGTTCCTGGAGGAGCAAGTCGAGGAAGAGGACACGATGCAGGACGTCCTCGAGGTCGCCGAACGCACCCGCGACGTCTCGATGCTGCTCGAGGAGTACATCGCGCGCGAGCAAGGCGGCTGACCCGGCCTGCCCCGAAGGTCGGCCGTAGCCCAGCGCACAGGCCAGAATGGGGATCTGAGCGGCATCGAGGTGCTGCCGCTACCCGGCATGGCATCCGGGCGACCGCGTTGACGTCTGGATGGAGGGCCCAGCCGCGCACGAGACGAGGTGACCGCTGCCCGATCGTGTCTGCGCTGAGCACTGTTAGGGTGCCCGAAGATGAACCCCGCCGCGCACCGTCTTCGTAGCGAAGCCCTGCAGGTGTCCTACGGAGCTGAGCCTGTGGTGAATGGCGTGGATCTCGCGCTGCCGGCCGGCGAGATCACCGCCATCATCGGCCCCAACGGGTGCGGAAAGTCAACGCTGTTGCGCGCTTTCGCGCGGCTGTTGGCACCGCTGGCGGGGGTCGTGCTGCTCGACGGCACCGACGTGCATCGGCGTCCCACGCGCGAGGTCGCCCGCGAGCTGGGCTTGCTCCCGCAGAGCGCGACGAGCCCGGACGGGCTGACCGTAGAGGACCTGGTCGCCCGCGGCCGCTACCCGCACCGCGGGCGATGGCGCCCATGGTCGGCCCATGACCAGGAACAGGTCGATGCGGCCCTCGAACAGACGACCATGGGCGACCTGCGCGACCGGCTCGTCGATGAGTTGTCAGGCGGTCAGCGCCAGCGTGCGTGGATCGCGATGGCGCTCGCCCAGGACACGCCGACGATGCTCCTCGACGAGCCGACGACCTACCTCGATCTGGCCCATCAGATCGAGGTGCTCGACCTGCTCGCCCGTCTCAACCGCGAGCGCGGCCGGACGATCGTGCTCGTGCTGCACGACCTCAACGAGGCCGCCCGCTACGCCGATCGTATCGTCGCGATGCGCGACGGCCGTATCGCGTCCGACGGCCCACCCGACGAGGTGCTGACCGCGGGCACCGTCGAGCAGGTGTTCGGGCTGCACTGCCAGATCCTCGAGGATCCCGAGACCGGCGCGCCGCTGGTCGTACCCAGCACGCGACGGACAGCCCCACACCCGCGCGAAGCCGTGACAAGTCCCATGCGCTCCACGAACGCCTGATAGCACGGGCCCTGCAGCCGCACCTCGCAGCGTTCCCCCGGCGTGATCGACCCGAGGATCGCTTCGAGCGGCTCTGACCGCATGGCGGAACCACGCCTGTTAGGGTGCCCTAATCCTGTCGTATTAGGGCACCCTTATTCATGATGTTGTTGGGAGGAGGATCCTTGAGACGGACGTTGAGCACGTGCGCCGCGCTTGCGACGCTGTTCGTGGTCGCATGCGGCGATGACGACGCCGACACCAGATCTGCCGCGGGCGATTCCGATGCGCCTCGCACGGTCCGGCACGCGATGGGCACGACGAAGATCACGGGAACCCCGGAGCGCGTCATCGTCCTCGATACGGGCGAGCTTGACAGCGCAGTCGCGCTCGGCGTCAAGCCGGTCGGGGCCGTCGAGGCGATCGCCGGTGAGGGGCTGCCCGCCTACCTGGGCGATGCCGTTCGGGGTATCGAGCTCGTCGGCACGATCGAGCAGCCCAACGTCGAAGCGATCGCGGCACTGCAGCCCGACCTCATCCTCTCAAGCAAGGTCCGTCACGAAGCGATCTACGGCCAACTCACTCGCGTCGCGCCGACCGTGTTCAGCGAGGAGGTCGGCGTGACATGGAAGAAGAACTTCGCGCTGCACGCCAGCGCGCTCGGTCTCAGCGACCAGGCAGGGCGCCTGCAGGCCGAGTATGAGGACAAGGCGCGATCTGGCCAGCGCTCTCGGCGAAAAGCGCGCCGGCACCACGGTGTCGGTCGTGCGCTCGGTCGGCGACGAGGTGCGCATCTACCTGAAGGCGAACTTCCTCGGCACGATTCTCGAGGACGCTGGCCTGCCGCGCCCGAAGGCCCAGGATAAGGAGGACTTCTCCGAGACGGCGACGGCCGAGCGCATCCCGACCTCGACGGCGACCTCATGATCCTGTCGCGCTTCGGCGACGATCACCGGCTGCTCAAACGCCTGCAGGACAACCGGCTGTGGACGCGGCTGGACGTCGTGCAGGCTAATCGCGTCTTCGAGGTACCCGACGACCTGTGGTTCCTGGGCATCGGCAACTTCGCGGCGCGCAAGGTGCTCGACGATCTACGCGCCGTCGTGCTCGATGGACGTCGGCTCCCCGGCGACGACGGGAACCCCAGGACGGCGTGAGCCCCGCGGTCGCGGCCGCAGTCTCACAGCGGGCCGGGAACCGGAAGCTTCCCGGCCCGCTGCTCGCCGTCATCGGGCTCGGCGCCGTCGCGGCTGCCGTGTTCGTGAGTCTCGCCCTCGGCGCCAGCACGATTGCGCCGGCCAAGATTCTGTCCGCGCTTGTCGCCTTCGACGGCTCGCCGCAGCACGTGGCGGTCGCCGAGGTGCGCCTGCCGCGCACCATCGTGGCGCTGGGCGTCGGCGCCTCGCTGGGTGTGGCTGGTGCGCTGATGCAGGCCGTCGGGCGCAACGATCTCGCCGACCCCACGATCCTCGGGATCTCGTGGGGTGCGGCGCTGGCCACAGTCGCCGGGCAGATCATCCTGGGCGTCGGATCGGCGAGCCTTCTGGTCGCGCTCGCGATGGTGGGGGCGGCGCTGGCCGCCGCCGTGATCGTCGCGCTCGGCCTGCTGGGGCGCGGCGGATTTGCCGCCGAGCGACTCGTCGTCGCCGGCGCCGCTGTCAGCGGGCTGCTCGCGGCGCTCGTCCAAGGACTGCTCGTCGTGGACCGCGAGAGCCTCGAGGCCGCGCGGCACTGGCTGGCGGGATCACTGACCGGGGCCGGCTGGGACGGCCTGGTGGCAACGCTTCCGTACCTCGCCGTCGGCGCGCTGCTCGCGTGCGCGGTCGCGCGACCGCTGACAACGCTCGGGCTCGGCGAGGATGTCGCCAGTGCCCTCGGCGTGCGGCCGCGCCCCGTCAGGCCGTGACGGCGGTCGCGATCGTCGCGCTGGCGGCCGCATCGGTGGCGCTCGCGGGCCCGGTAGCCCTCGTCGGGCTGGCGGTGCCGTACGCCGCCCGCGCGCTCGTCGGCCGGGCGATCGGGCCGCAGCTCGCCGCCTGCTGCGTCCTCGGCGCGCTGCTTGTCGTGGTCAGCGACACCGTCTCGCGCGTGGTCCTTGCGCCGGAGGAGGTGCCCGTCGGCGTCTTGACCGCCATCGTCGGCGCGCCGGTGCTGGTGCACGTCGCCCGGCGCCGGACGCACCGACCGTGAGCGCCCGCGCCGGGCTGCTCTCCGGGCTACGGCCGGGCGCGCGTAAGCGAAGGCGACACACGAGGGCCGTGATCGCGGGCAGCGCGGGCCTCTCGCTCGTGGCGGTCATCCTCACCGTCGGACTAGGCGAGTACCCCGTCGCGCCGGGCGACGTACTGCTGGCGCTGCTCGGCCACGGCGCCCCGAGCTCGTCCTTCGTCGTCACCGAGCTGCGTCTGCCGCGCGCGCTCGCGGCGTTCGGCGTGGGAGCCGGCTTGGCGGCATCGGGCGTCATCCTTCAGGGCCTGACCCGCAACGCGCTTGCGGCGCCGGAGCTCGTCGGAGTTTCCGCCGGCGCGAACACCGCGGCCGTCGTGGCGATCGTCGTCCTGCCCGACCTCCCGGTCGCGGTCCTGCCGGTCTGCGCGTTCGCCGGCGCGCTCGGTGCCAGCGCGCTCGTCTACGCGCTCGCGTGGCGAGGGGGCAGCTCGCCGTCACGCCTGCTGCTCGTGGGAGTGGCGATCACCACGCTCGGCTACGCCGTCGTGCTCGGCGTCATCTCAAGCGTCGACGACATCATCCACGCCAGTCAGCTCGTGACCTTCATCGCGGGCACGGTGTACGGGCGCGGGTGGACGGAGCTCGCCACGCTAGTCCCCTGGCTGGCGCTGTTGTTGCCACTCGCCCTGCTGTCCGCACGCGATCTGGACAGCCTCATACTCGGTGACGAGACCGCGGGGGCGCTTGGCCTGCGGCTCGAGCGCGATCGCCTGCGGCTCCTCGCGATGGCGGCGGGACTCGCAGGCGTGGCGGTCGCCGTCGCCGGGCCCGTCGGGTTCGTCGGGCTCATGGCGCCACACGCGGCGCGCCGGCTCGTCGGCGCCAACCACGCCGCGATCCTCCTCACCGCGGTGATGCTCGGCGGCTGCCTCGTGCTCGTCGCCGACGCCCTAGCGCGAACGGCGTTCGCGCCGGTCGATATCCCAGTCGGCGTCGTGACCGCGATCGTCGGCGCGCCCTACTTGATCTGGCTGCTCGCCGCCCGCACCCGATGACACACCAACC
>JALZJA010000097.1 GCA_030860005.1 Actinomycetota bacterium | reverse complement strand
CGAGGTAGGCCTCGTCGGCCTTGAAGCGATGGAGGGCGAACCGGTCCTGGCGAGAGTAGATCGCCACGGTCCCCAGGCCAAGCTCGGTGGCCGCGCGAAAGACGCGGATCGCGATCTCGCTCCGGTTAGCGACGAGCAGCTTGCGAATGCTCCCCAAGGCCGTGCCAGGATATCCGCGATCGACGCAGGGTGCCGCCACGTGTGCGCGCCGGCGGTGCGGATTGTCGGCGTTGCGCACTCACGAGGGCCCCGTGAGACGCACCGCCTCCGCCAGGCTCGGGGCCTCGCGGTCGCGGGCCGAGACCTTGAGTGGCGCCATTCCCCACGACGAGTGCTTTCACGAGGCCGACCGTGCCGTGCGCGCGCCGCTCGACGAGGACCCCGAAGCGCCGGCCATCAGGGCGATCGACGATCTGGCCGCCCGCCTGATCACCGTCGGCGTGTAAGCGTCCCCGGGTCAAGCTCGCGATCGCAACCGCCGATGCCCACATGGATGCGGCTCGGAATCTTCGGCAGCTGCGTGACCCGCGACCTCTTCGAGGACCCGGCGCTGCGGCCATCGCTCGCGCGGTTCGCCTCTCGCTCGTCGCTGATCAGCGTCGTCGCCGAGCCGGTGCCGCTCGATGTCCAGCGGGTCCGGCTGGACTCCGCCTTTCAGCGCCGCTGCGTGCTCGAGGACTTCGACAAGCGCTTCTTGCCCGAGCTCGAGGGCGAGCGGCTCGACTGGCTGGTCGTCGACCTCATCGACGAGCGCTTCGAGGTCCTGCGAACGCCGTCGTCGTACGTGACGTGCTCGTCGGCCTACCAGGGCGCCGGCCTGGAAGGGGACGACGGATTCGACCGGATCCGCCGCCTCACCGACGAGGCCGCCGCACTGCTCGAAGCCGCCGCCGCGACCTTCGCCGAGCGCGTGACCGCCGTCCTGCCAGCCGAGCGTGTGATCGTGCATCGCGCCCACTGGATGACGCGGTTTCGCGACGGTGGCGCCGTGCACGCCTTCCCCCCCGACCGCGTCGGCTTCGCCGAGGACCACAACGCGGCGCTCGATCACGGCTACGACGCGCTCGAGCACCACCTCGGCGGCCGGGCCCCGACGATCGCCCTCGACGACGGCCGCTACGTCGCCGACGCCGGGCACCGCTGGGCGCTGGAGCCCTACCACTACGAGCCCGACTACAACGCCGCGGCGCTGGCGCGGCTGCGCGAGCTCGTCAGCGCGTGACGACGTCGCGGAAGTCGCACAGCGCCACGCCGTGCTCGTCCAGCGCCCGGCGCACGCGCGGGTCGCACAGCGCGCGCAGCTCGACCAGCCGCTCGGCGGCATAGGAGCTCTCGAAGTCCACCGCCTGGGCAGGATGGCAGCACAGTTCGGTGACCCCGGGGCGCAGCTCGCCGACGAGCGCGACGAGCGCCTGGGCGGAGATGAGCTCGGGCAGCGCCACGCCATGGCGGCCCTGCCCGTAGAACGCACCGCAGAAGCGCACGCCCGGCGCTTCGCGAACGGGGATCCCGAGCGCCGCGGCAGCGCGCGTCACCGCCGAGCGCACGGGCTCCTCGCGATGGACGTGCTGGTGGGAGTCGATGTGCGTCGGTGCCGCGCCGACAAGCCGATCGAACTGCGCGAGCTGGCGGGCGAGCTCGTCCTCCACGGCCGCCGCGTCGTCGGGGCGCGCCACCTTGTAGACCGAGCGCCACTCGCCGTCGCGGTACTCCCACTCGCCGAGGTCGAAGTGCAGGCCGAGCCCGAGCCGCGGGTACTCACCGGCAGCGGCCACCGCGTGCGTCGCGGCCGCGTAGCGGACCATGAGGCTCGCGCTGGTCACGATCCCGTGGGTGTGGGCGCGCACGATGCCGCCGTTGATGGCCTCGCTGCGGCCCAGATCGTCGGCGTTGACGACCAGTTGCAAGGAACCCGTCATGGAGTGAGCTCCCGGGCCAGAGCGGACGCCTCGGCGAGCCAGTCGTGGGCGTGCTCGGTCGGTGGCGACCAGTCCGCCGACCAGCCGAGCCACTGGACGGCCACGAAGAGGCGGCAGTGCGCGAGCGCGTCGAGCAGATCCGCGGGGTCCGGGCGCCATGCCGGCGGCAGCGCCCCGCGGTAGGCGAGGACGACCTGCTGGCGAGCGGCAGCGCTCCACGAGCCCGAGGTCAGCGCCGCGAGGTCGAGCAGCCCGGGGCCGACTCCCGCGAGCTCCCAGTCGACGGGGCGGATGCGCGGCGAGCCGGCGGCACCCTGGACAAGAATGTTGGAGGGATGGAAGTCGCCGTGGACGACGCTCTGCGGCCACTCCACCAGTCGCTGTACGACGCGCGCCCAGACCGCGGCGACCTCGTCGAGCGCCCCGGGAGGCGTCAGCGTGAGCGCGCGCCTCAGCCAGCCATGCAGGTGGACTGCGTCGTAGGCCAGCAGGTGCGCGCTGCGTGTCGGGACCGGCTGTGCGTGCAGCCCTGCCAGCCAGCGCGCCGCAGCCTGCCAGGTGACGCTCGCGCCCGTCTGCCACAGCGGGATGCCATCGACGGCCTCGAGGAACAGCCAGCGCCGGCCCGGCGCCGACAGCGCGCCGTAGCAGGCCGGCACGTCGAGCCCGCCGGGTTCGAGCACCTCGCGATAGGCCTCGATCTCCCGGTCGGGATCGCGCATCGACGCGGGCTTGGCCGCGGCCGCGTGCGCCTCCGGCGCCCAGACGTCCTTGAAGACGAGTGCGAGCGGTGGGCCCTCGTCGAACGTCACGTCGACATCCTCGATCGTGTGACTGGAGCCGTATGGGTGCGCACGCCGCACGACCGACCGCACCGGGCGGCGGAGGACCTCTTGCAGGCCGAGCCGCAGCTCGCCGTCGGCTACAGGCATGCGAGCAGCCTCCCCAGGACGCGGTCGGACGCGAACACGTCCTCGGCGAGAAGGCGGGCCGCGCGGCGATGGTGCTCGTAGCCGTCGCGCAGCGTCTGGACGCCGGCGACGGCCTCGTCGACCGTCGAGAACGCCAGCAGCCCGTCGCCGGTGGGGATGTCGGGGGTGAAGCCGGTGTCGAGCGCGAGCACCGGGCGCCCGGAGGCCAGGTAGCAGACGCTGCGATCGCTGAACCAGCCGCAGCGCGCGGCCGCGTAGCCGCTCTTGGCCAGGCCGAACTCCGCCCATGAGCCGCGCACGAACGCTGCATAGGCGTCGGGTGTGTGTGCGACGCGGGCCGGGTCGACGAGCTCCCAGCCGTGCTCGTCGAGCGCGGCGAGGTCGCGCCGCTCGTCGGGGTGGATGCCCAGCGCGAGGGCGAAGCGCGCGCCACTGCGCCGCGGCAGCTCGAGCAGGGCGCGCAGCGTGTGGGCCTTCTGGCCGTAGAGCACGCCGTCGTGCTCGATCGAGCCGTACGCCCGCCAGTGGCCGACCGTGGTCAGCGCATGCTGCTCGACCCGCTCGGCGACCGGCCAGTGCGCCAGCACGATCGGCTGGAGGGTCGTGATCCAGTCGCGCCCGCACGTGGGCACCGGGCAGTCCGCGGAGCCGATCCGCCCGCCGATCGTGACAAAGCGGTTGTGGCGGCCGAAGCCCATGTCGATGTCCTGGGTGGCGTGCCACAGCTGGGTGAACGCGGGGTCGAGGTCCACGAACGCGCGCACGCCGATCGAGTCGAGCAGCTCGTCGTCGGCCAGCAACCCGGAGATGTTCAACAGCAGATCGGCACCGGCCGCATACTCGAGCACCCGGGCACGCGCCACGCCGGTGCTCTGGCCGGTCACCGGATCGAGCAGCGCCGCGCGCCCCTGCAGGGCGAAGCGTTCGACCAGCGCCGCGAAGTACGCGCGCGTCCCCGGGCCGGGCGCCGCCGGCTCGACGAAGAGCACGTCGTGCCCGAGCCGGCGCAGCCCGAGCAGGTATTGCAGCACCGCCCAGGAGGCGCCGCCCTGACCGGGGACGCCCGCGAGCATGCCGCTCAGGACGATCCGCAGGCTCACGGGGACAGCCCCGCGGCCAACAGCACCGGGGCGATCGCCCGCGGACCGGCGAAGTGCTCCTCGGCGATGCGCCGCGCGGCCGCGCGGTGGCGCGGATAGTCACCGAGCAGCTCACGTGCGCCGGCCACCGCCTCGTCGAGCGTCGAGAAGGCGAGCAGGCCGGCACCGGTGGGCAGGTGGTCGGTGAAGCCGGTGTCCTGCACGAGCGCCGGCCGGCCGGAGGCGAGATAGCGCACCGTGCGATCGCTGAACCAGCCGCTACGCGTGGCGACGTAGATGTTCTGCGCGGGCGAGAACTCCGCGCCGGACTGCGCCACGAAGCGGCGAAAGCCGCACGTCCCGGCCAACGCGGCGGGGTCGCTCAGCACCCACGCGTGCGCCCGCAGGCGCTCGACATCGGCTCCGTCGCCGGGATGGATGTCCAGCGCGACCTCGAAGCGCGCGTCGCGCACCGCGCCGGTCACGGCGATGAAGCGGCGAAACTCGTGGGCCTTGACGCCGTAGCTGCGACCGGCCCAGGCCGCCGGTCCGAACGCCCCGCGCCAGCTCGCCACGGTCGTGAAGCGCTCGAGCGCGTCGCCATCGGCCACGGGCCAGCGCTCGAGTGCGACGGGCTGGCGGATGGTGCGCCAGCGCACGCCGCCGTCCGGCAGCGGGCACCCCGGCGTGCCGACGTTCATGCCGACCGTGAAGTGCAGGTCGTGATCGGCCACGCCGATATCGCGCCCCTCGGCGTGCCAGATCTGCGTGAAGCCGGGGTCGAGGTCGACGAAGGCGCGCGGGCGCAGGCGCGCCAGGAGCGGCTTCCCGCGCAGGTGCCCGCCGAGGGTGGCCAGCAGCGCGGCGGCGTCCGCGCGCGCCAGCAG
>JALZJA010000092.1 GCA_030860005.1 Actinomycetota bacterium | reverse complement strand
AAGTCCCCGGCGGCGCCGCTGGCCAGCGGGCCGTGGCCGCTGGCGACCGTGTCGGGGAGCATCGGAACCGTGATCACCATCTTCTTCGCGTAGCCGGCGCTCGTCCACCGCTCGGCCATCCAGCGGACGTCGAGCATCGCGTTCCAGCTGCTCTTGTTGAGGTAGTCGTGGCCGCGCGACACGTTGCGACCAAGCCGCTGCTCGAAGGAGCCGAGCCTGGCGAGGTTTCCGGCCCCCGGGTAGGCGCCGAGCGTGTCGCCGGGAGCCGCGGCGTGCGCCGCCGCCGGACCAGCGCAGGCGATGGTCAGCACCGCGATCGCCAAGACGTACAAGCGCCGCGGACACGGACCTGATGGCATGACTCGTTCTGGGCCACGCCGCGCGCAATCGCGCAGCATGCCCCGCACCCCCGGCCTCTCCACGCGATCGATGGTAGTCGATCGGCCCCGGATAATGGAGTGCCGGCGGGGGCCGGGCGAAGGGGCGGGTTGGCCGTGGGCCGCCTCATCCCTGCAACCACCGCGTTTTTCGCGCCGTGCAACAAAAGATTCCTCCCCGCTGCTGCGGGGAGGAATCGATGCCAAGAGCGGTGTTCGCGCCGCCTAGCGGTTGCGAACCGCGTGACGCATCCCGAAGCCAGCCGCCAGCATGAGGGTGCCGCCCGCGGCGATCAGCGCGATGTCCAAGCCGCTCATCGGCAGGGACGGGGGCGGCTCCGGGGGCGGATATCCATCGTCAGTTGGGCTGTCCTGCGCCATGGCTGGGGCGACCGAGCCAAGGAGCATGACGACCAACACGAGAAGCAACGCCATTCGCTTCAGTGCCTTCGATTCCATTCCGCCCCCAATGCGTGATTCTGGTTGTGGTGTTCTGGTGTCGGCGCGCGCTCGGCGAGGTACCGCCGTGACGCGCATACGCGAGCTTGCCCCCAGCAGGCGCGACGGCGCGATTGTGACAGATTCCACCATGGACAGGGGACAACTTCGGCGAAATCAAAGCACCCCGAACGGACAGCTATCCGAACGTATAGCGGCTCGCGGCGTCCGACGTGCGCCGCGCGGTGTCAGCGCGGGCCGAGGACGGCGTAGGAGCGCAGCTCACCGCGGATCCGGCGCGGTCCATAGCCTGCGTACAGCACCGCCGCGGTGACCGGGCCCTGGCGGCGGTCGACCTCGGCGCGAATGACGTCGCCGAGCGGGGAGTTCAGGTTCCAGCGGCCGTTGCCGATCCGCGCGCTGAAGCTGCGCGTGACGATCGTCGCGTCGACGACGTAGCGCAACTGCACGAGCACCGTGCCGCGGGCGCGCTTGTTGATCTGACCGCTGGCGGCGAGGCGCCCGTCGGCGATGGTCGGCTGCTGCACGCGAAGCTGCGGCTGCCTCGTTCCCGCCCGGAGCCGGACGAGCTGCGGGTGGGTGTCCTCGTCGCCGCCGTAGGCGACGGTCATGGTGCCGCTGCCCGCCCGTCCCATCTTGCGCGAGAGCGCGCGGTTGATCCTGAGGCGGCCCTTGCCGCTCTTGAGCATCGCCGTGAAGCGGACCTTGCGCCCGCCGGCAGCGATCTGGACGCGCGCCTCGCCGGACGCACGCCTCGAGAACCGCGTCAGGGCGCCGAAGCGCTTGCGGCGCTCGACCTGGACGCGCGAGATCCGCAGCTGCGCCTGGTCGTTCAGGCCGATGCCCCGTCCGACGGCGGCCCGCGAGCCGAACAGGTCGATGAACGTGTTGGCGGCGTTCGGGAACCAGCCGCTGAAGACGCCGTAGTCGGCGTTCGGATCGTAGTCCTCGAAGTACAGGTGGTAGGCGACGTTGTGCGACTGGATCCAGCTGTGCATCTGCTTGACGAAGTAGGGGTTGTCGCCGCCGCCGCGACCGTCCATCCGATCCACGAGTCCCCATTCGGGGAAGGTCATCGGCTTGCCGTGGGCGGCCGCGAACGTCGCATGCCACGCCATGCCGTCCGGCTGGTTGACGTACTCGTTCCAGCGCTTCGCCGGGTCCCTGCGGTGCGGTGCCCAGCTCTGATCGAAGACGTCCATGCCGACATAGTCGACGTACGGGTCGCCCGGCCACGCGTTCGCCGCATTGATTCGCTTGCCGGGCGCGATGTACGCGCTGCCGGCGTTCACGCACCAGTCGTACTTGAAACGAGCTCCCGGAACCGAGTTCATCGTGGTGACGATCTGGCGCCAGAACGCGATGAAGTTCTTCGCGCCGCCGGCCCGGTCGGTCCGCCACGGGAACCACTTGCCGTTCATCTCCGGCCCGAGACGCAGCACGGCCGAGCCGAGGCCGCCCTGGACGAGGCGCTGGGCGAGCGTCCGGAAGTGCTTGTTGTACTTGCCGGCGGCACCGGCGGAGAGGCCGGCGCCCTTCCGGGGAAGGATCGGCACGGTCAGCGCGATGCGCTTGCCGAAGCCCGCGCCCGACCAGGCATCCGTCAGCCAGCGCACGTTCTTGATCGTCGACCAGGTGGTGCCCTCGAGATAGTTGTGCGCGAGGCCGATCCTGCGCCCGAGGCGCTTCTCGAAGTACGTGACGCCGCGGGTGTCCGCGGGGCCGGGGTAGATGCCGAGCGTGTCGCCGGGCGTGTTTGCGGCGGCGGTCTCGTTCGGGCCCGTGCTCGCGGCCGAGCAGCCGAAAAGGAAGGAGGCGAAGAGCGCGAGCAGAACGACACGACGCGCGCTGCCATAGCCCCGCTGCCGTGCCCTTCGTCCGCTCCCGTTCCCATGATGGCGGCGTACATACCCGCCTGCGGGCGAAATCACGGGGCGGATCCTAGCGCACCGTTCGTGTCGGACTCGCCGCTTCCCGCAGGGCGCCTCCTGCGGTCGGCAAAGCCTCAACCGCTTCCGCGGCGCAATGCGAGACGCTCATCGAAGCGCTGCCGGGCCTCGTCGAAACCCATCGGGTCGGCTCCGTTCACCCGCCGCAGCGCATCGCGAACGACCGGATCGCGCGGGTTGCGCTCGCTCGCCATGAGCAGCTCGCGCCGAGCCTGACCACGGTCGCCGCGGGCGCTGGCGATGAGTCCGAGCGAGAAGTGCGAAAACCACGCGAGGCGATCGCGGCTGGCGGCGCGCCTGTAGGCGCGCTCGGCGCGTGCCAGGTCGCCACTGCGCTGCGCGATACGACCCTCGATGAGCCACGGCCCGATCTTCAGCGGATTCAGCGAACGCGCCAGCTCGAGCTTGTCGTACGCGCCGGCAGGATCGCGCTGTCCCTCCCTGACGGCTGCGCGCGTCTCGCGATCGGCGACGAACGTCGGCAGGAAGACGATCGCTCCCGCGATGACGATCGCAATCGCGCCGCCGACGATCGCGCGCCGCGTCCGCCGCGAGCGCTCGCGTCGCGGCTCCTCCGCGCGCTCCGGCTCTGCGTTCCCGGCGTCGCGATCGAGCGCGACGACCGCGCCCGCGAGGGCGAGGGCGAGGCCGCTCAACACCGGGAACTCCCACAGCCACTCCGCCGAGCCGTGCGCGATCCAGACAACTCCCGGCATCAGCGCGGCGCCGATCGCGGCCCGTGTCGCCGCGTCGCGGCACCGGCGCCACACGCGCGCGGCGGCCCAGCCGACCGCGAGTACAAAGGCGCCGAAGAGCACCGCGCCGACGATCCCGGTGTGCGCGAGCAGCCGCAGCGGCAGGCTGTGCACCCACCTGGGTTCCTCGAACGAGCTGCGCCGCCGCGTCGCGTAGGTGTCGAGGAAGTTGTCCTGGCCCAGCCCGCCCACGGGGTGGTCGGTCCACGCATCGACGGCGACGCGCCAGAAGTCGTAGCGCGTGCTGCCAAGGCTCGTAAGGCGGTCCGCGTTGGCGCCCGGGTCGGACTCGATGTCCTTGAAGTCCGACCAGGCGGTGCGCGCCTTGCCGACCGGATCGCCGTCCGTCGCGACGACCGCGGCGGCCGTCCCTCCGGGGATCGCAACGGCAACGACGGCCAGCGACACGAGCCGCCGCACCCGCGGCGCGAGCGCGAGGCGATCTCCCCAGCGCACCTCCGCCGCGACAAGCGCGATGCCTGCCAGAAGCGCCCCGGCCGTGACCAGCGTGAGGCTCGTCGCAGCGGTATCGATGACGGGACGCAGCACGCCCTCGACCTCGTCGGGATTACGCCCGCCGCCGACGCTGTTGATCTCGAGCAGGTCGCCGATCACGAGCGCGAGAGCGCCCAGCACCGGGACCGCGTACAGGCCGAGCTTCAGGCGGTCGGGGCTGAGCAGCACGGCGGCGAGTGCGACGAGTGGCAGCGTGAACA
>JALZJA010000057.1 GCA_030860005.1 Actinomycetota bacterium | reverse complement strand
GGGCAGCATCGGCGTCGCATGCCGGCCGACCTGCTCAGCGACCGCGCGCTGAACCGCGCCACGCTCGAGCGCCAGCTCCTCCTGCGGCGGACAGGCGGACCGCGCTGGACGCGATCGAGCACCTCGTCGGGATGCAGGCGCAGGTCCCGCTGAACCCCTACCACGGGCTGTGGTCGCGCCTCGAGGGGTTCGATCCGGCCGAGCTCGCCGGACTGCTCGTCGACCGCAAGGTCGTGCGGATCGTCGTGATGCGAGGGACGATTCACCTCGTCAGCGCCGACGACTGCCTGCTGCTGCGACCGCTCATGCAACCGGTGCTAGACGCCGAGCTTGCGCGCCACCCGGAGTCTGGCCCGGCGCTGGGAGGCGTCGACGTCGAGCCCGTGCTCGCGTTCGTCCGCACGCTCGTCGCCGAGGCGCCGCGCAGCGGGCGCGAGCTGCGCGGGGCGATCGCGCAACGGTTTGCGCAGCTTGATGCGAGCGGGCTCGCCTACGCCTGTCGCAACCTGCTGGCCTTCGTGCAGGTGCCGCCGCGCGGCGTGTGGGGCGAGGCAGCCCAGGTCCGGTCGACGACCGCGGAGTCGTGGCTCGGGCGGCCGCTGCACGCGGACCCGTCGATCGATGCCGTCGTCGTGCGCTACCTGGGCGCCTTCGGCCCCGCCACGGTCGCCGACATCTCGAGCTGGTCACGGCTGACGGGGATGCGCGCCGTCGTCGAGCGGTTGGGGCCGCGCCTGCGCACGTTTCGAGATGAGCGCGGGCGCGAGCTGTTTGACCTGCCAGACGCGCCGCGACCGGATCCCGACACGCCCGCCCCGGTGCGCTTCCTGCCCGAGTTCGACAACGTGCTGCTCTCCCACGCAGACCGCTCGCGCTTCATCTCCGAGGAGATGCGCGGCCGGCTGGGCTCGGCTGAGCGGCCGGTCCACGGCTGCGTCCTGCTCGACGGCAGGGTGCGCGCCACATGGCGAATCGAGCGCCTCCGCTCCCCGGCGCTCCACGTCGATAACCCCGACCGATTGGCCAAACGCGCGCAGGCGACCATCGGCGCCGAGGGCCGCCGCCTGCTGCGCTTCCTGTACCGTGACGACCCGCCAGCCGAGGTCCGGTTCCTTCAGCATTGATCCGGGCATCATCATGCGTACGTCACACTCGAGGATCCCATGATCGTCTACCACGGCACCACGCCCGAAACCGTGTCCGCCATCAAGCGCGATGGGCTCGTTCCCGGCACGCACGTGACGCCGCACCGCCACCTGGCCGCCGACTACGCGTACATGCGCGCGACGGAGCTCGGCGCAGACTACGCCGTGGTCATGAAGCTCGACGTACCTGACGCGGCCCTCATGGAGGCCGAGAGCTGGTGGTGGGCACATGACCAGATGCAGCTGCCGGCCGGCTACCCGCCCTCATGCATCGAGTCGATCGAGGAGATCCACAGCCGGCCGTCCTCGGTCGGCTGACTCGGGCGAGTCGAGCGCGTCTCTATCCGACGAACTCGATGTCGACGTGCTCGCCGGCAGGCAGCGACTCGCAATCTTCGGGAACGAGCGCGAGCGCCGGCACGCCGAGCAGCGAGGTGAGGATGTGCGATCCCTGCGCGCCGTTGGGCGTGACGTGCCAGCCGTCGTCGTGCATCTCGGCGCTGCAGCGCACGACCGTCGTGCGGCCGATCGCTCCCGGCAGGTCCGTCGCAGCGATGGCGCGCGCGGTGTGCAGCGTCTCGCTGCGGCCGAGCATCGCGTAGAGGGCCGGCACGACGAGCACGCGGAAGGCCGTCAGCGCCGATGCCGGGTTGCCGGGCAGGGCGAACGCCAGCGACCCGCCGGGCATGACGTAGAAGCACACCTGGCCGCCGGGCTTCAGGCTCACGCGGGCGAAGACCTCGCGGCCGCCGAGCTCCTCGAGCGCCGGACGCACGTGATCGTGGGGACCGACGGAGACCCCACCTACCGTGCACAGCACGTCGGCGTCCTCGAAGGCAGCCTGGAGCGTCTGCACCGTCGCGGCGCGGTCATCGCCGACGCGCAGGCTCGCCGTCACCTCGGCGCCGGCGGCACGCGCCGCCGCGGTCAGCGCCGGCCCGTTCGCATCGCGGATCTCGCCGGGCCTCAGCTCGGGCCCGGGCGAGACGAGCTCGTCGCCCGTGCTCACGAGGGCCACGCGCGGGCGACGGACCACCGCGGGTTGCGCGATGTTCAGCGACGCGAGGTGCCCGATCTCGGGCGAGCCCAGCACGGTTCCGGCGAGCAGCGTCGTCTCCCCCGCGGTGATGTCCTCGCCGGCGTAGCGCACGTCGTTGCCGGCGGCGACGGTCTCCTGCACGATCACCTCGCCGTCACCGGGCTCCGTGAGCTCCTGGCGGACGACCGTGTCGGCGTCTTCGGGCAGCGGCGCGCCGGTCGAGATCCGGACGGCCGTACCGGGCTCGATGCTGACCCCCGCGGGGTGACCGGCCCGCGCCTCGCCGATGACCCGCAGGCGCGCCGGGACGCTCTCGGTGTCGGCCGCGAGCAGCGCGAAGCCGTCCATCGCCGAGCAGGCGAACGGCGGGACGTCACTGGGCGCCAGCGCGTCGGTCGCCAGCACGCGGCCGAGCGCGTCCTCGAGCGAGACCTCCTCGGCCTCGACGCGCTCGGCATGCTCGAGCACGGCTTCGCGCGCATCCTGAATCGAGATCCTCGGCGTGCCCACGGCGGCACGGTACCGAACCCTGCGCCGCCGCTTATCTACGTAGGCGCGCCGCAACGCCATCGTTCGCCATCGTCGGGCCACGGCCGCGGCCGCGGCACGTCGCGGCGCACCTTCATTGAGCTTCATGTGATAGCTGTGAGGAAGGGTTGACGCATGGGGGCGGTGGGCAGGAGCCTCACGGCCGGGGCGTACGAGCGACGAGCGACTGCGGCTGCGAGCCGCGCGGGGGAAGACATGTCACGCACTGCACAGCGAGCGACGCGAGCCATCGCGGTTGCGACGGCGCTGCTCATCGGCCTGCCGGCGACGGCGACCGCGGCCACGAAGCCGACCGTCACGACCGGCGGCGCGACGAAGGTCACGCCGACAAGCGTGCGGCTCGTCGGAACCGTCACCCCCAACGGCGCGAAGACGACGTACCGCTTCCACTACGGGACCACGACCCTCTACGGCGCGTCGACGCCGATCGCGGTCGCCGGCAGCGGCACGAAGAAGCTCACCGTCAAGGCTGAGGTCAGCGGTCTCGCGCCCAACACGCGCTATCACTACCGGCTCGTCGCCCGCAACTCCAAGGGCGTCACCAACGGCGCGGACCGGAACTTCAAGACGAAGGTCCAGCCGCTCGCGCTGTCGCTCATCGCCAATCCCAACCCGGTCCGCTTCGGGGAGGGAACGGTGCTCGCGGGTGCGCTCACCGGCACCGGCAACGCCGGGCGCCAGATCGTGCTCCAGCAGAGCCCGTTCCCGCACACGCAGGGATTCACGCAGGTCGGCAACCCGCTCGTCGCCAACCAGCAGGGAGTCTTCGCCTTCACGCTGCTCGGCGTGGCGCTCAACACGCAGTTCCGTGTGCTGCTGCCCAGCAAGCCGTCGGTCGTCAGCCCGATCGTCGGCGTCGGCGTCGCTCCCCGGGTGAGCACGAGCGTCAGCGCGACACGCGTCTTCACCGGCACACGCGTGCGCTTCGCGGGCAGGGTGCGCCCGGCACGCACCGGCGCGCGAATCGTCATCCAGCGGCTGCGCGGAAAGCGCTGGTCCTTCGTCGCGGCGACGAAGGCACGCAAGGGCGGCAAGACGTTCTCGCGCTACGCCAAGCGGGTGAGGATCCGCCGCGGCGGCAGCTATCGCGTGCTCGTCCGCAGCTCCGACGGCAGCTACGTGGAGGGCAGCGGGCGACGCGTGAAGATCCGCCGCCGCTTCTGACGCAATCGGTCCGTCATCATCCGTCCCTCAAGCGATGACGGCGAGACACGAAATGGGGATTGCGCTCACCGTCGTAGGCGGCTTTCTCGGCGCGGGCAAGACGACGCTCCTCAACCGCCTGCTGCGCAGCGCGGATGGGCGCAGGCTCGCGCTCATGGTCAACGACTTCGGTGCGATCAACATCGACGCGGATCTCATCGAGTCCCAGCAGGGCGAGATGATCAGCCTCACGAACGGCTGCATCTGCTGCGGGCTCAGCGGCGAGTTCATGTTCGCGCTCGCCGGCCTGCGCGACCGTGAGGACCCGCCCGAGCATGTCATCGTCGAGGCCAGCGGCGTCGGCGACACCAACGCGATCCTCGCCTACGGCGACATGCCGGGCTTCGCCGCGGACGCAGCGCTCGTCGTCGCCGACGCCGAGACCGTCCGCTTCCGCGGACAGGACGCCGACGCAGCCGGGCCGCAGATCACCGGCCAGCTACGCTGCGCGGACCTCGTCGTGCTCAACAAGACCGACCTCGTCACGCCAGACGAGCTCGCAGCGACGCGTGCCTGGGTGCGCGAGATCGTCGGGCCCTCGACCGCGATCGTCGATGCCGCCTTCGGCGACGTCCCCAGCGACGTCCTGCTCGGTGCCCGCGAGACGACGCGCCCGCCGGTGCCCGCAACCGCGGCCGCACGCCGTGACCATTGCCACGAGCACGCGCATCCCGACTACGAGACATGGAGCTGGGAAGGCCAGCTCGCCGTGCACGGCGCCGGCCTCGTCGAGGCGATCAGGGGACTCCCCGAGGGCATCCTGCGCGGCAAGGGCTCTCTCCACCTGCGCGAGGATCCCGGCAACCGCTACGTCCTTCAGCTCGTCGGCCGCCGCTACACCATCAAGTGCGACCGCCCGTGGGACAACGCCGGGCCGAGCTCGCGCCTCGTCCTCATCGGGTTGCCCGGATCGATCCATGCCGAGGAGCTGGACGCGACGCTGGCGCGCCTGGCCGCGCCCAGCGACGCCGCAGCGAAGCGGGTGTAGCTCTAGCCGGCGGCAGGCAGATGGCACTCGGCGTGGCCGCAACCGCAGTCATGCGGCTCATGGCCCTCGTGCGAGCCGTGGGTCTTGCAGTAGTCCGAGCAGTAGCCATCTTCTCTCGGCGCGCACTTGCAGCCTTCGTGCCCACAGGTCTTGTCGGCCATGTCGTGCTCCTCCGGTCTCCGGGCTGGCCCGGGCTAGGCGTCTGGGTCCAAGGTACAGGTCGTCCCGACGCGGGTAGTACCCCGAGCCAACGGCCTCCTTACGAGGGGTAGGCCCGACCAGGAGGAATCACATGGCCGAGCAGACACCCGAGCAGACCGACCCCGAGGAATTTCGCGGCGGTGCCTCCGAGCCCGACGAGGCGAAGGGAGGAACGGGAGAGCAGGCGAAGGGCATGGTTCCGGACGAGGCACAGGAGGAGGGCACGCCGCCGGACTCTTCCGACCCCCAGGCGATGGACAGCGATGCCCTCGGCAACTTCTCCGACAGCGGCGAGGACATGATCGACACGAGCGCCGGCGACAACGCTGACGCGACGAGCGCGGGACACTCGGGCGGCGCCCGCGGATCAGAGGCCAGCCTCGGCCGTCACGAAGGCGCGGAGGTCGACGAAGAGGACGACGACAAGACCCTCGACGAGGACGACTAGTTCAATCGGGCGCGGAGCGCGCGGAGCTCCACGCCCAGCGTGGCCACGTTGTGCCCCGCCTCCAGCGGCAGCTCGAGCCGCATCTCGGCCGCGCGGATCGCGCGGCCGAGTTCGTTACGACGCGTGTACGCCGTGACGAGGTTGTTGAGCATCCGCAGGACGGTCTCGTGAACGCCCCACGGGCGTACCGTCGCCGGCGGCATCGGACGATCGACCTCGAGCTGCTTGCCGGCGTTGAACGGATCGAGCAGGACCGGTGGCAGGACCCCGAAGTGGCCGACGACGTAGTGCCCTGACAACCCGACGCCGTCGAGCGCGACCCCCGCGCGACGCCCGACCGCGACGTAGACGACCGACAGCAGGATGGGCAACCCCGCGCGGCGCTCGAGCACGACGCCGAGCATCGAGTTGCGCGGGTGATCGTAGTTCTCCCGGTCGCCCCTGAAGCCGTGGCGCCGCCCGAGCACCTCGACCACCGCGTCGGCCTCGGCTCGCGGATCGCGCGGCGCCACCAGCAGCGCGTCGACCTCGTCGCCGAGCTCATCCAACCGGGTGCGCGCGGCGTCCGCGTCGACCTCGCCGAACTCCGCGGCGAGCGAGAGCGCGATCTCGTCGAGCGGCGGATCCGGTCTCCGTGCGAGCTCCGCGAACGGCTCTACCGACACGCCCGAGCTGCCGCGTCCGCCTACTCGTCGGCGGCGCGCGGAACCGCTGCGAGCTCGAGCATCCGCCTGGCGCCCGTCGTCGCCGGGTGCTCGGGACCGAGAACGCGCTCGAGGTCGGCGACGAGCTGTTTCTGCAGGACCTCCGCCTCGTCCGTGCGTCCCGCCTGGCGGTAGGAGGACGCGAGGTTCGAGCGCAGGTTGAGCGTCTCGATGTCGTCCTCGCCGAGGTTCGTCTTGCTGGCGGCGACGACCTTCTCCTCGATCGCGATCACTTCGTCGCTGCGCCCCGCCGACCATAGGGCGTTGATGAGCTTCTCGCGCGCCTCGCCGGTGTCGGGGTCGTCGGCGCCCAGCACGCGCTCGCGGTCGGTGAGCACCTGCGCTTGGACCGCGATCGCCTCATCGATGCGACCGGCGGACGAATAGGAGAAGGCGAGGTTCGCGCGTGCCGTCAGCGTCGCGAGGTCGTCTGCGCCGAGCACGCGCTCGCTGTCGGCGAGCACGGCTTCCTCCAGCTCGATCGCCTCGTCGTTGCGGCCTGCCGACCAGTAGGAGGACGCGAGGTTCGCGCGCGCCGTGAGCGTCCCGACGTGGTCGGCGCCGAGGATGCGCTCGCTGTCGGCGACGACCGCTTCCTCCATGCGGATCGCCTCGTCGATACGGCCGGCCGACCAGTGCGCGTATGCGACGTTGCCGCGAGCCGCCA
>JALZJA010000032.1 GCA_030860005.1 Actinomycetota bacterium | reverse complement strand
CGCGATCCCGACCGCGCTCGGCGCCATCGCCGGCACGATCGTCGGGCGGCGCCTGCCGCAGGCCGTGCTCGGGCGGACGTTCGCGCTGGTCATGACCGCCGTCGCGTGCCTGCTGCTCGTCGACGTGGCAGCGCTGGGCGGGCCGCCGGGTTGAGGTCGGCGCTGGCTGGGCGCGCGCGCTGGTGGTCGTGTCGGATTTGCTGCCTGTAGCGCAGCAACTTCGACACGAGCGAGCGCACCGCGATACTCGTGTCGCTTGTGCTGCCTATAGCGCGGCAACTTCGACACGACCCCTCGGGGCAACCCTCTTTCATCGCTGCTGTTCGACGCTCCAGCGCGACCCGTAGCACCTACCGCGCGGCGTCCAGCGCCTGGTTGACGAGCGCATCCGCCTCCGCGTTCTGGGCCCGCGGCACCGAGCGGATCGACCAGCGGTCGAACTCGCCGAGCGCCCGCAGCGCGGCGGCGTGCAGCGGCCTCATGTCGCGGTGCTTGACCTTGTAGACGCCGTTGACCTGCTTGGCGATCAGCTCGGAGTCGTTGACGATCTCCACCTCGCTGGCCCCGAGGTCGCGCGCGAGCTCGAGGCCGAGCAGCAGTCCGCGGTACTCGGCGACGTTGTTCGTGGCGACACCGATCGCCTCGGCGGCGTCCGTGAGCACCTCGCCGTCGGCGGTGGATACGACCGCCCCGGCCGCCGCCGGGCCGGGGTTGCCTCGCGCGCCGCCGTCCACGTGGACGACGACCTTCAAGTCCTCTTGCACGGCCTACTTGGGCTCGATCTGCGGGAAGTCGCCCGCGACGCGCGCGCGTCGGCGGTCGCGGCGCTCGCGCTGGTCGGCCTGTTCGGGATCGTCGTCGGCCGCGCGGCGCTCGGACTTGCGCCGGTCGACGATGACCGTCACGTTGTCGTCGTCGGCATAGTACGCCGTCAGCCTCTCGAGCAACTCGTCTTCGAGCGCTTCAGGGATGACGCAATAGATCATGTCGTGCCACCGGCCGAGGAGCTCATCCGTGACCTTGCACCCTACTGCGCCCGGCGATCATGTCGCCAGCACGAGCAGGCCGCGCTCGTCAGCGGCGGCGTTGGGGAGTCGCTCTTCCTCGGCGAGCTGTGAGAGCTCGGCACCCTGCGCGATGACGCGCACGCCCGAGGCCTCGTCGGCGAGATCGACCTCGTAGCGGTACCAGCACAGCTCCCAGGCGACGACGACCCAGACGATCGAGCCCTCCGTCTCGGACACGAGCACGGCGATCGCCGGCGTGCCCAGCGAGCGAGCGACGCCCGCGACGCGACGCGGGTGCGGGCTCGTGTTGAAGACCTCCAGCGCCCGCTCCATCTTCAGGTCCGCGTTCGTCGGCACCGCGTACACGTGACGCGGCTCGCGCGCTGGATCGTGGCGTTCCACGCGCGCGGGCGCCCGCTCGACGTCGGGAGGGCTCGCCGGATCGGCCTCGAGGACCGGCCCGCCTGCGCCGTCGGCATGGTCGACAGCCTCGCGCTCGATCAGCTCGATGCGCGTGCGTCGCGGCGGGGCCTCGATCTCCTCCGGCGTCGACGGCAGTCGCGCGTCCCGGCGCGGGCGCAGCCGGTCCAGGATCGAACGACCGCCGCGGCCTCCGTCGCGCCTGACGGTGAGCGCGTTGTCGGCGCCCTCGCGGATCCAGCCCTCGTTTGCGGCGCGTGCCTCGCACAGCTCGCAGACCATCCGGCGCGAACCGCCCGCGATGAACGCATCGGCCCGTTCGCCGCGCAGCAGCGTGCGCCCGCAGACGTCGCAGGCGACCGCAAGGTAGGACGTCGTTATCGACTTGCGCGGAGTCAGGCGCTCACCGCCTCCTCCTGTCTTGCCTGGTCGACGATCTTCTGCGCGAGGTGAGCGGGAACTTCCTCGTAGCGCAGGGGCTCCATCGTGTAGTCGCCCTGGCCGCCCGTCAGCGAGCGCAGGTCCGGCGCGTAGGTGAGCATCTCGGACATCGGCACCTCGGCCTTGACCTCGGTCAGGCCGCCGCCGGCGGAGTCCATGCCCTGCGGTCGGCCGCGGCGTGAGTTCAGGTCGCCGATGACGTCGCCCACCGACTCCTCGGGGACCGACAGCGTCACGAGCATGATCGGCTCGAGCAGCGCAGGCGA
Source organism: Actinomycetota bacterium (assembly GCA_030860005.1). GTDB lineage: Bacteria > Actinomycetota > Thermoleophilia > Solirubrobacterales > Solirubrobacteraceae > CADCVQ01. The sequence continues at coordinate 1,840 of JALZJA010000032.1, read as the reverse complement.
CGCGTTCGCCATCGCCTCCTTCATCGCGATCGAGCCGGCGAGCTTGAACGCCATCTCCGACGAGTCAACCGTGTGATAGCTGCCGTCGAAGACCGTCACCCGCACGTCCTTGATCGGACAGCCCGCGATCGGGCCGCTGGCCATCGCCTCCACGACGCCCTTCTCGACCGCCGGGATGAACGATGTCGGGATGACGCCGCCCTTGATGCGGTTGACGAACTCGAAGCCCTTTCCGGGGGCGCGCGGCTCGATCTCGATGTGGCAGTCGCCGAACTGCCCGCGGCCGCCGGACTGCTTCTTGTGGCGCCCGTGTGCCTTGGCCCGCCTGCGGATCGTCTCCTGGTAGGGGACCCGTGGCGGCTTGAGGACGACCTCCGCGCCGAAGCGCTCTTTGAGGCGGTCGACGATGACCTCGACGTGCATCTGCGACAACCCGGCGATGATCTGGTCGCCGGTCTGCGGGTCGCGGTGCAGGTCGATCGTCGGGTCCTCCTCCTGGAGTCGTCGCAGCGAGGTGTAGACCTTGTCCTCGTCGCCGTGAGCCTCCATCGCGAAGGCCATCACCGGCGCCGGGAGGGCGATCTGCGGCATCGAGATCGGCTCGTCGCGCTCGGCGAGCCAGTCGCCCGCCCGCGTCTCCTTGAGCTTGGCGACGGCGCCGACGTCGCCGGGTCCGAACTCGTCGGCGTGGCCGGAGTCCTTGCCGCTGAAGACGAGCAGCTGGCCGATGCGTTCCTTGGCGTGGGTGCGCGTGTTCATCACCTGCGTGTCGTGGCGCATGACGCCCTGGTAGACGCGGAACAGGTTGATGCGCCCGGCGAACGGGTCGGCGCGGGTCTTGAAGACGTAGGCGTACAGCGGCTCGTGCTCGTTGGCCTCGAGCGTGATCTCGGGCAGCTCGACGCTGCCGTGCTTCACGGGCGAGGGCAGATCCTCGACGATCGCATCGAGCAGACGGTTCGTGCCGAGGTTGCGCGTGGCGACGCCGCAGACGACCGGGAACAGCAAACCGTCGTTCGTGCCGTCCTTGAGCACGCCGACGATCTCGTCGTGGGCGATCTCCTCGCCCTCGAGATAGCGCTCCATGAGCGAGTCGGAGACCTCGCAGATCTCGTCCATCATCAACTCGCGGTACTGCTGCGCGAGCTCCTGCATGTCGGCCGGGATCTCGATCTCGGTGGAGCTGGCGCGGGTGGGCGGGGACGAGCTGTCGTAGGTGTAGGCCTTCATGTCGACGAGGTCGACGACGCCGGCGATGTCCTGCTCGGAGCCGATCGGAATCTCGGTCGCGACGACGTGGCCGCCGAAGGCGTCCTTCAGCGACTCGAGCGTCCGGAAGAAGTCCGCGCGCTCGCGGTCGAGCATGTTCACGAAGATCGCCCGCGCGAGGTCGAGCTGCTCCGCGCGCGCCCACAGGCGCCGCGTCGTCACCTCCGCGCCCATCACTGCGTTGACGACGAAGACCGCCGACTCGCAGACGCGCATCGCACCCAGCGCATCGGCGACGAAGCTCGGCTCACCAGGCGTGTCGACGAGGTTGATCTTGCGGCCGTCCCATTCGAAGGAGCTGAGCGCCAGCGAGATCGACATCTTGCGTGACTGCTCGTCGGGCTCGGAGTCGGAGACCGTCGTGCCGTCGAGCACCGATCCGAGCCGGTTGGTCGCGCCCGCCTCGAAGAGGAGCGCCTCGTGCAGCGAGGTCTTTCCGCTGCCGCGATGACCGATCAGGGCTACGTTGCGAATGCGGTCAGCAGGCTTGTGCATACCGCGGCTCCTCTCCTCGGGGATCGCGCGATGCTAGTGGTTCGTCGTGGCTCTGGCGACCCCGAAATGACGGTCG
>JALZJA010000009.1 GCA_030860005.1 Actinomycetota bacterium | reverse complement strand
CGTCGTGACGAGGATCTCGTCGGCGCTGCGGGCGAAGCCGTTCTCGGCGCCAAGCTCGGCCAGGCGCTCGCGCAGCGCCGGCAAGCCCTCGACCGACAGGTAGTCCGATACGGCGCGCGGGTTGTCGCGCGCGATCGCCGCCGCGGCGTCGGCGAGCTCCTGGGATGGGCACAGCGCGGGATCGGGGAAGCCCGAACCGAGCGGAATCACCTCGCCGGATCCCCGCCCGACCACGAGCGCGTCGTGCAGCATCTCGTCCGCGTAGGAGATCGGCCGCGAGGCGAGCATGCCGAGCTGCCAGTCGTCGTTGTCGTGCGCTGCGGGCATCGGGCGGTGCTGGCGCACGAACGTCCCGCGGCCGACCGCTGCCGTGACGTAGCCGAGCTCGGCCAGCCGCCGGTAGACGCGAACCGCCGTGAGGTGGTTGATGCCGGCGTTCTCGGCCAGTGCGCGCGTCGCCGGGAGCTTTTCGCCGGGCTCGAGGTCGCCGCCGTCGATGAGCGCGGCGATGCGATCGACGAGCTGCTGCGTGAGCGACGTCTCGCCGCCTCGCTCCAAGTCCAACACGTTCAACTTGTGTGACATTGACATGCCCGTGTGTGATCGTACGCTAGTCCTACATACACCTCAAGGGGGGAGCGGCTATCTCACATGTGGCGAGGCATCGGAAACATATTGCTGGCGAGTAGCTCAGCCTCCCTGCCGCCCGCCGCCGTCGTGATCCGTCCGGCGCGCGACGCCGACCTGCCGCTCGTACACGCGCTCGCCGAGCTCGACACCTCCGCGCCGCTTGCGGGCCGCATTCTCGTGGCCGTCGTCGACGGGCGGCCGTGGGCGGCGCTCAGCCTCGATGACGGGCGCGCGGTTGCCGATCCCTTCGCGCCGAGCGCTACGACGGTCGAGCTCCTGCGCGTGCGCGCAGACCAACTTCGCGCCGCGGACTCAAAGCACCGGCGCGTCGCCCTGACGCGCTGGATCGCGGGCCGAGCGCGCGCGTAACCACGCCGGCCGGCTCAGGCTTGCCTGCGACGGAAAAACGTACCGTGTGAGTTTGGTCGACCAAGCAGTGGGTATTCTCCCGGCCAGCCGCCCCTGAATTCCGGCACGTTGACCCGGCACGGATGCGGCTTTCATCGCTTGGGCGGGACGATCGGAGGCGATTGGGTGGACAAGGGACACGAGCTGTATTGCCTGACTGACCCGGACTTCTATGACTCGCCGTCGCTCGCGCAGGACGAGGTCGTCGACTTCGGGCTCGCTCGTTCCCAGGTGCCCGAGGGCTGGCAGCGCTTCACGCTCGACGACTGGCTCGTGTACAAGCCGCGCGACCTCATGCTGCCGTCGCAAGGATGGAAGATCCACGCGTCGGCGTGCCTGGACAACGCTGAAGAGATCCTCACCGCAACGTGGGAGTACTGCATCACGCGGGGGATCGCGTTCAAGTTCATCCGCAGCGTGCAGCACCTCTTCCTGCGCAACCGCAAGTACGCCTCACGCGGTTCGAGCGGCAAGTTCATCACGATCTACCCCGCTGACGAGGGCCAGCTGGAGCTCGTCCTCACCGAGCTCGGTGAGCTCTTGGACGAACAGCCCGGGCCCTACATTCTGAGCGACCTGCGCTGGGGGAAGGGGCCCCTGTACGTCCGCTACGGCGGGTTCGCCGAGCGGTACTGCCTCGGGTCGAACGGCGAGCTCGAGTTCGCCATCGAGGACGGGAGCGGGCAGCTGGTGCCCGACGAGCGCAGCTCGACCTTCCAGGTTCCGCCCTGGCTGACGCTTCCGGGCTGCCTCGTGCCTCATCTGGAGGCACGCAACAGCACGACCGTCGCGGATCTGCCGTACGGCATCCAAAGCGCCCTGCACTTCTCCAACGGCGGCGGGCTGTACGAAGCCGTCGACACACGGACGGACGAGCGGGTGGTCCTCAAGGAGGCGCGGCCGCATGCCGGGCTTGCCCCGGACCGGAGCGACGCCGTCACGCGGCTCGGGCGCGAGCGCGCCATGCTGGAGCAGCTCGCAGGGCTCGGCGTGGTCCCCGAGTTGCGCGACTACTTCACTCTCGGAGACCACCACTTCCTGGTTCAGGACTTCATCGAGGGCGAGACGCTGAACGCCCTTCTGGTCGAGCGCTATCCACTCGTGTCGCCGCCCGAGGAGACGGCGGTCGCCGAGTACACGGCGTGGGCGCTCGATATGTGCGAGCGCGTCGAGCGCGCCGTCGCCACAGCGCACGAGCGCGGCGTCGTGCTCGGCGACTTGCATCCGTCCAACGTCATGGTCCAGCCAGAGGGCACGATCGTGCTTGTCGACTTGGAGGCCGCCTCGCTTGTGAGCGAGGCGCGGGGCGCGACGGTCGCCAACCCGGGCTTCCTGGGACCGGCCGGACAGGTCGGCGTCGAGGTCGACGACTACGCCCTGGCGTGCCTGCGGGTGTTCATGTTCCTGCCGCTCACGACGCTGCTCATGCTCGACCCGCTCAAGGCCGGGCAGTTCGCAGCGGTGATCGCCGAGACGTTCCCCGTCCCACGCGCGTTCATCTCCGGGGCGGCCCAGACGATCACCGCTCCATGGGAGGCGTCGACCTTGGGGCCCCGCCGGAAGCGTGAGCGAGCCCCGAAGCTCGATGCCGGGCCGAACGGTTGGCGGCGCGCCCGCGACTCGATGGCCGAGGCGATCCTGAGTAGCGCCACCCCCACCAGGGGCGATCGGCTCTTCCCGGGGGATCCCAAGCAGTTCGACCCGGGCGGCGGCCTCAATCTCGCCTACGGCGCCGCCGGCGTGCTGTACGCACTGAACGCGACCGGAGCGGGGCGTCACCCTGAGCATGAGGAGTGGCTCGTGCAGCGGGCGACCCACCCCGTCCAGGGCATGCGCCTTGGCTTCTACGACGGCCTGCACGGGATCGCCTACGCGCTCGACCGGTTGGATCGCCGCAGCGACGCACTGAAGGTGCTCGCCATCTGCATCGACGAGACAGGCGGCGTCTGGGAACGCTTCGGACTGGATCTCACGGGCGGCCTCGCCGGCATGGGGCTGAACCTCGCGTACTTCGCGCAGGAGACAGGCGATCCCGCGCTGTGGGATGCCGCGTGGAGGATCGCGGACGTCGTCGCCGCGCGATTGGGCGACGAGAACAGCGTGGCGGAGATCAGCGGCGGCGAGCATCCGTACGCCGGCCTGACCCGCGGCTCCTCCGGGCCGGCGCTCATGTTCCTGCGTCTGTACGAGCACAGTGGCGACAGCGCGCTACTCGACCTTGCTGCCACCGCCATCCGCCAGGACCTGCGTCGGTGTGTGACTCAGGACGACGGCTCGCTCCAGGTCAATGAGGGCTGGCGGACGCTGCCGTACGTCGCCGACGGCAGCGTCGGCATCGCCTTCGTGCTCGACGACTACCTCGCGTATCGCGACGACGAGGACTTCGCCGAGTCCGTCGCCGCGATCCGGAGAATCACCGAAGCACGGTTCGTCCTCGAGTCCGGGCTCTTCTACGGCCGGGCCGGCATGATTCTCTACCGCGGTCGCGAGCGGGTCGGCGAGATGGCTGAACCGGATCCCGTCGTAGCGGCGCACGTGCGCGACCTCGCCTGGCATGCCGTCGCCTATCGTGGTCACCTCGCGTTCCCGGGCGAGTACCTCATGCGACTCTCGATGGACCTGGCGAGCGGCACCGCCGGAGTCATGCTGGCGCTCGGCTCCGCGCTGCACGACGAGCCCGTGCATCTCCCCTTCCTCGGTCCGATCCGCGCGTCGGACCCGCCTCAGCTTGTCAACGACCTCGTGACAATGGAAAGGAGGTGACCTACATGTCAGTACTCGATCTGCAGGGGATGGAAACCCGCAACGGGAAGAAGGGTCTCGGCAGCTTGATCAGCCACAGCTGTGGCGGCCACAAGAGCCTGCTCAGCCTCAGCATCTGCATCTAGCCCGCATGGTTCAGTTGCGGCAGCCGCTACGGGTGCAACCGGAGCGGCTGCCTGAACCATACAGAAGGTCAGCACGCAAGTTCAGCATGCAAGTACCTTGCGAAGGATGACCATCGACGTCCAGAGCTCGCACGGAGCGAGCTCCGCGGCCGAGTCCACCGCAGTTGTCTTGAGAGGCTGAACGTACAGGTGAGCGACACGACCGCGGAGGTCGACGCGACCTACCATGCGGCCGACCGGCTGCTCCTGCGCGTTGGGCGGCAAGCCGGGCCGTGGGTGGTCGTGCTCGCGCTCACCGGACTTGCCACAGCCGCCGCCGAGCTTGCCCTGCCCACCGTGCTGGGCCGAGCGGTTGACGCCATCGTGCGCGACGGAGACCTGGGGCCGTGGCTGATGTGGGCTTCTGTGCTGGCGGCCGTTCTCGTCGCCGCCGCCGTGTTGGACGACCTTGCGGTGGGAATCGCGACCGCGAGATCGACCGCGTGGCTGCGCCGCATGCTGATGCGCCACGTGCTCGCCCTCGGGCCGCGCGCCACCGAGCGGTTCGCCGCGGGGGACGTGACGACGCGACTGATCGGCAATACCGCCGACGCCGGCAGTGTCGGGCCCGATGTCGTGCGCGCCGTCGTCAACGTGTTTCCGGCTGTAGGCGCAGCCGTCGCTCTCGCCCTCATCGATCCGTGGCTGTGCGTGACGCTTCTCGCCGGCATGCCCGTGCTGCTTTTCATCGTCCGAGCGTTCGCGCGGGACGCTTCCGAGATGGCGTCGCGGTACCTGAACGTCCAGGGCAAGATCGCCGGGCGGCTCGTCGACGCGTTGGCGGGCGCGCGCACGATCGCGGCGGCGGGTACCGCCAAACGGGAGGCGAACCGCGTCCTCGAGCCGCTTCCGGAGCTGCGCCGGCACGGCATCGGCATGTGGCGCATGCAGATGCGGATCACCACGCAGGACGCCGTGCTCGTCTCGTTGCTGGAGGTCGCTGTGCTCGCCGTCGCGGGCGCGCAGCTTGCGCGCGGCAGGATCAGCCCTGGCGAGATGGTCGCCGCAAGCCAATACGTCCTGCTGGCCACCACGCTCACCTCCGTCGTGTCCACCCTCAACCAGGTGACGCGAGGGCGGGCGGCGGCGGCACGCGTGGCCGAGGTTCTCGACGAGCCGCCCATGGTCTACGGGACGGCGTCGTTGCCGCCCGGTCAAGGGGAAATCGAGTTTCGCGGCGTCACCGTGGGCGCCGACGGCGACCGAGCGCTCGACGGGCTCGATCTCGTCGTGGCGCCGGGGTCGCTCGTCGCCATCGTCGGGGCGAGCGGATCGGGCAAGTCGCGACTGGCCGCGCTGGTGGGACGTCTCGTCGACCCCGACGCAGGCGAGGTTCTACTGGACGGGGTGCCGCTTCGGCAGCTCAAACGAGACGAGCTGCGGCGTGCCGTCGGGTACGGGTTCGAACGCCCCGCGCTTCTCGGCGAGACGCTCGCGGACGCGATCGCCTTCGGCGCAAGCGCTCCGCCTTCGGACGACGTCGTCGCCGCCGCGACTGCAGCACGGGCCGACGACTTCATCCGGCTGATGCCCGACGGGTACCTGACGCGCCTGGCCGACGCCCCGATGTCGGGCGGAGAGGTCCAGCGGATCGGCCTGGCGCGCACGTTCGCCCATGCCGGCCGCGTCGTCGTCCTCGACGACGTTGCTGCGAGCCTCGACACGGTGACAGAGCACCACATCAGTCAGGCGCTCACCGGCGCGCTGGCCGATCGGACGCGCATCGTCGTCGCGCACCGCGCCTCGACCGCCGCCCGAGCGCAGCTCGTCGTCTGGCTTCACGGACGACGGGTTCGGGCTGTGGCGCCCCATGGCGAGTTGTGGAAGGAGCCGGAGTACCGTGCCCTGTTCGAGGCGGATGCCTCCCCGGCGGCGGCGCCCGAGGCGTCGAGCCGCGACGGAGGGTACGCGTGAGCGCGGCGGCGCGACGCGAGGCCGTCCGGCGGTTGTTGTGGTCCTCGCTGCATGGACGCGGACCTGAGCTCCGGCGGCTCGCGGCGTGGTCGCTCCTCGAGGCGCTTCCGGCGTTTCTCTCCGGCCGGCTGATCGCCGAAGCGATCGACGACGGCTTTCTGGCCGGCGAGACGGCGGTCGGCTTCGCCTGGTTGGGAGCCCTCGCCGCGAGCGCGCTCGTCGGGGCTTGGGCGACCCGCCAGACCTTCTTGCGGCTCGCCGAGGTCGTCGAGCCCTTTCGCGATGACCTGGCGACGCTCGCTGTGCATGGCGCGCTGCGCCGCTCCACCGCCGTCGGGGCGATGACGCACACCGCGGGCGTAGCTCGCTTGAGCCAGCAGGTGGAGATCGTCCGCGAGTCCTACGCCTCGGTCCTGTTCGTGGTGCAGGGGTTCCTCGTCAGCGCAGTCGGAGCGCTGCTCGGACTACTCACGCTCGTGCCGGCCGTGCTGGTCTTCGTCGTACCGCCGCTGATCATCGGCCTGGGGCTGTTTCTCGTCGCGCTGCCGGGCATGGCCGCGCGCCAGCGTGCCTCGATCCTCGCCGACGAACGCATCGCGGAAAGCGCGAGCACAGTCACCGGTGGTCTGCGTGACGTGGTCGCGTGCGGCGCCGAGGAGCGGGTTGCTGGCACGGTGGGCGAGCACATCGAGGCGCAGGCCGATGCCACGAGGGAGATCGCCCGGTTCACCGCGGTTCGCACGATCGCGGTGGCCCTCGGCGGTCTGCTCCCGATCGTGCTCATCCTCGCCGCCGGGCCGTGGCTGCTGCGTCACGGCGCGACCGTCGGCGCGATCCTGGGCGCGCTGACATACGTGTCGCAGGGCGTGCAACCGGCGCTGCAGACGCTCGTTAGCGGCATCGGCAACACGGGCCTGTGGCTCTTCGTCACGCTCGGGCGGATCGTCGAGGAAACCGAGCCGCCAGCGGTCGGCGACAGGCCCGTCGCTCACGGTGGTCCCTCGAGGGGCCCTCAGGGTCACGACGTGGAGCTGCGCGACGTCACGTTCGGCTACGGGCGGGCCAGCGAGCCGGTGATCAGCGGCCTCGACCTCGTGGTTCCGGAGGGCGACCACCTGGCGGTCGTCGGTCCCAGCGGCGTGGGGAAGTCGACCCTCGCGAGCCTCATTGCCGGGCTGCTCGAGCCACAGATGGGCGAGGTGCGCGTCGGGGGGGTGCCGATCGAGAGGGTGGAGCGCGAGCTCGCCGCGCAGCAGCGCGTGCTCATCCCGCAGGAGGCCTACGTCTTCGAGGGGACACTGCGCGAGAACCTCACGTACCTGAGCCTCGACGCCACGACCGCGCAGCTTGACGACGCCGTCGAGCGCCTCGGGATGCGAGCGCTCGTCACGCGGCTGGGCGGGTATGGCGCCGAGCTGGACCGTGCGGCGCTGTCGGCCGGCGAGCGCCAGCTCGTGACGCTCGCGCGAGCCTATGTCGCTCCGGCCCGCCTGATGATCCTCGACGAGGCGACGTGCCACCTCGATCCGGCGGCCGAAGCGCGCGTCGAGCGCGCGTTCGCCGACCGCGGCGGCAGCCTGCTTGTCATCGCGCACCGGATCAGCTCGGCGCTGCGCGCGCAGCACGTGCTCGTGCTCGACGGCGGGCAGGCGCTGGTGGGAGGCCACGATGAGCTGCTGACGCACTCCGCCCTGTACCGTGACCTCGTCGGTCATTGGGAAGGGTCCTCGCCGGTCGGCGCTGCGGCGCCGATCAACGGCGCACCCGCCGCGCCGTACGGCGTGGTGGCGCGCATCGGGTGCGCGCTCGGAAAACTCGCTTCCGAGCTTGTACGCGGCCGATAGCGGCCGAGTCCGCCGTCAGTTGACGGACTGATCGACCGGCATCCGCGCCACGAGCGCGTAGTGCGCGTTCGTGCGAGCACCCCCCGCACAGCTCGTCGGCGTGCCGCCGATGCCGATTAGTGTGTTAGCAACGGCCAGTGGGACCAGCTCGGCTACGGCTTCGGCGATGGGCACTCGCCCCGTCAGTTCAACGCCAACCCGAGCGCGTCCTCTCGTTGTGCTCGCAGATCAGCACGATCGTCCGCGCGAAGTTCAGATCGGTCAGCGTCGCGCCCGCGATCAGAAGCTGTCCGCTCAGCGAGTCGATGTCCCCACCGCGTCAGCGAGTGATACGGATGTGACCGCGGCGGACGGTGAACGCAGTGGTCGCCTCGTTGGCCTGCGCGCTCTCGCGGCTCGCGTCGGACCGCCTGGCGCTCTCGTGGAGCTTGTCGAGCGGATCGGCGATCGAGCGCAGGACGTAGCTGCCGTCCGCAAGAGGCGATACTCCGACGTCGACCCACTGCTCCGGAAGTGAGCGGTCGTACGTGTCGCCCCAGCCGCCAGACAGACCCTGCACGGTGGATCCACATTCCCCATAGCTGCTGGACGGCGCCCCGAGGAGCGTTGAGACACGGCGGGTGTCCATGATGCAAAACGACGTCTTGCTGCCGACATGCTTCGCCTTGCCCACGTTGCGGCCACTCGCTATCCACGCCTCGAACTCGGCCTTGGTCCAGAGCTCGTATTCGGCGAAGTCCTGCAGATGAAAATGGTCGTGGCTGGGGTGGAACAGCAGATCGGAGCTCACCGCCACATCGGTGAAGCCCCCCGCATCGTCAAAGATCCGCTGAGTAATCGTCGAGCTGCCGCCGGGCGTGCCGTGGATCTCAAGGGGCCCCTGCCCTGCGTTCCAGACGGTGTTGGAGAAGCGGAGCACGTAATGGGTCTCGCCCCCCGGCACCAAGGTGCCCGAGTCAAAGCGCAGGCCGCTCGGCGCCAGCGTCCTCAGATCGGGATACAGGATGCTGGCCGCCTGCGCAGGGGCCGCGGCCACCACACAGCCCAGTACCGCCAACGCAACGGCGCACCGCGAACGGGACATCATGGTGAAACGGTCGGAGTCGTTGGATGACCATGCATTTGATTGCTCCTCACTTGCCCGTCGCCACGCGACGCCACGCACGCCGCACCTCGGATCGATCATATCGTCGGCCCCAGCGCCAGGCTGTGAACTGGCTCGCACGAGCAGCACGATCGCAATGGCCACGCCGTGGGCGACGACGGCCCCGCAGCACGCGCGCCGGCAACCGCCGCGGGAGATGTACGCCTGCTGCGCCCCGCCGAGGCGGGCGGCGCCGATGATGAGCGCGGCGTTTCACCGATCGGGCGGAAGAGCGCGAAGCTGGCGACGGTTACGACCGCGATGAGAAGCGACAGGACGCCCTTGAGCGGACGCGCCGGATTGGCGTCCGAGTGCGCGTAGACGGCGCTGCGCAGTGCGCTCGCGAAGAAACTTGTCGTTCGCGTCGCAACTCTCGTCCCCCCCGGGTTTTCATAAGCTGAGCCGAGTCCGGCGCTCGCCACGCGTGCGTCCGGAGCGGGGGACCCATGGTGGCTTCGGTCACGGGGGCTAATCGCCGCCACAGCGCGGCGTAGCGCGGTCTTTGCGCGCGAGCCCGACAGCTAACCCCGTAGGCCGAACAAAGAACCGTCACATGGAGGACGTCTGCGTGTTCGAGTCCCACCTCGCCCCTTCCCTCGGTGCCGCCGTGCACCGCGACCTGTCGAGCTTTGAGATCTGGGAGATGTCGCTGTCGCGCTCCCGCCGCCGGCGCGAGCTGGCCGAGCGCCATCGCAAGGCGGCGCCGAAGACGAAGGGCGCCGCT
>JALZJA010000640.1 GCA_030860005.1 Actinomycetota bacterium | reverse complement strand
GAGTACGAGGGCGCGCTCGGCGTCGACTCCGTCGTGATCGTGCGCGCGCGCGTCGACCACAAGGACGCCGACAAGACCTGCCTCGTCGTTCAGACGGCCGAGCCGTTTCAGCCCACGGCCGATGAGGTGCTGCGCGCGCAGGCCAGCGCCGCCAAGCGCCACGCCGGCCCGATCCCGTTGCGCGTGCGACTCGATGCCTGCGGGCTGCCGGCCTCGGTCATCGAGGAGCTCAAGGACCTGCTGACGAACTTCCCCGGCGAGTCGGAGGTCGTGCTCGAGGTCCGGATGAGCGGCAGCGACCCGCGCACGCTGCGGCTCGGGCCGTCATACAAGGTGGCACCGACGCCGACGTTGCGAGCCGAGCTCGAGCAGATCCTGGGGCCGGCGGCGCTGACGGTCTAAGCGCGCTTCTTCGCGCGTGTGACGGCCCGCTTGAGGTCGGCCTTGCCCATCCTCGAGCGCCCGCGGATGTCGAGCTTGCGCGCCTCCTGAAGCAGGTCGTCGCGCGTGGGCGCGTCGCCGCGGCGCACCGCGGCAGCCTCCTTGCCCAGCGCCTGCTTCGTCTTGGCCGGAAGGCTCTTCAGCGTTGCTTGCTCTTCGCAGCGGCCTGCGCCTTCTTGACGTTGCGTTTGGCCGCAGCGCGCTGCTTCTGGGTGGCCACGATCGCTACCCCTTCTCGGTGCTCGGCGGCGTCACCGGCTCGCGCCCGGGCTTCTCGTCGAGCTCGCGCGATCGCAGGACGGTGCCGACGCCCATGAAGACGGCCACGAGCAGCGAGAGGGCGAGCAGCACGACCGTGACCGGCGAATGGGGAAGCACGAACCACAACACCAGCGCGGCAAGCGGGATCGCGATCATCACGGCGATCTGGCGAAACGGCAGCGGCGGGCGCTTGGGAAGGTCGTAGGTCTCTCGAACGGAACGCATGCCCTTCGCCTACCCAGAACGGCGACCGCGAACGCGATAGCTCGCGGAGGGGGAGGCAGACCATCGCCTCGCCTGGGTGCCTCCGATCCCTAACGCGCGCGGGCCGCGAGACCGCGCGCGCGCAAGGCCCGCGTCAGCTCGAGCTCCTCGGCCGTCGGGCCCGAGCGCCGCGGACCCGGCGTCTCGAGCACGAGCGGCAGTCCGTCGAAGCGCGGCTCGGACAGAAACACCGCGCAGCCGTCCGGGCCGAGCTCGCCCTCGCCGACGTTCGCGTGACGATCGACGTTGGAGCCAAGCGGCGTCTGCGAGTCGTTGAGGTGCAGCGAGCCGAGCCGCTCGAGGCCGACGAGCTCCGCGCACTCGTCGAGCACCTCGCCGAGGGCCTGCTCCGTGCGGATCTCATAGCCCGACGCGAGCAGGTGGCAGGAGTCGAGGCAGACCCCGAGGCGCTCATCGCCGCCGGCCACCTCGATGAGCGTGGCGAGCTGCGCGAACGAGCGCCCGAGCGTGGCTCCGGAGCCCGCGGTGTTCTCGAGGTGCAGCGGGCAGCCCTCCGATTCGGTCAGCGCCTCGGCGATGACCTCGCCGGCGCGGGAGATCGCCTCGTCGACGTCCCCGGTCTTCGCCGATCCCGGGTGCAGCACGACCGCGTGCGCAGCGAGCAGGTCGCCGGCGCGCAGCGACGCGATCAGCGACCGCAGCGTGTTCGCGCGGATCTCCGCGTCGTCGGAGGCGCAGTTGAGCAGGTACACGGCGTGGATGAGGAGCGCATCGACATCCGATACGGCGATCGCCGCGTGGTACGCGGCGATCTCGTCGGCGGTGTACTCGCGCGGCTTCCACGCCCGCGGGTTCTGGTTGAAGATCTGGATCGCGCTCGCGCCGCGCTCGATCCCGCGCTCGACGGCCATCGCGGGCCCGCCGGCCGGTGACACGTGGGCGCCGATCAGCATCGCGATCTAGGGTGACTGCTCATGAGAGTCCGCTTCGCTCCTTCTCCCACCGGCGCGCTGCACATCGGCGGCGCCCGCACCGCGCTGTACAACTGGCTCCTCGCGCGGCACGCCGGCGGGACGCTCGTGCTGCGGATCGAAGATACCGACCGCGAGCGCTCCACCCCCGAGAACGTCGAGCAGATCCTCGACGCGCTGCGCTGGCTCGAGCTCGACTACGACGAGGGCCCGGTCAGCCAGGTCGCGCGCTCAGACCGCCACCAGGAGCTGCTGGCCAAGCTGCTCGACGAGGGGCACGCCTACCGCTCCACCGCCACGGCCGATGACGTCAAGGCATTCAAGGCACAGCACGGCTCCGAGCGCGGCTTCCGCGGCGAGGACGAGGGGGAAGGGGCTGTGCGCCTGCGCGTTCCCGACGACGGCTCGACGGTCGTGCACGACCTCATCCGCGGCGACACGACGTTTGCGCACGTGCATCTCGACGACCCCGTCATCGCCCGCGCGGACAGCAGCGTGCTCTACAACTTCGCCGTCGCCGTCGACGACCTCGACGCCGACATCACGCACGTCATCCGCGGCGAGGATCACCTCTCCAACACGCCCAAGCAGCTGCTCGTGCTCGCGGCGCTCGGAGCCGGCACCGCCGGCGGTGAGCCCGTCTACGCGCACCTGCCGCTCCTGCACGGGCCAGACGGCAAGAAGCTCTCCAAGCGCCACGGCGCGGCGTCGGTGCAGGAGCTGCGCGACGCCGGCTATCTGCCCGAAGCCGTGCGCAACTACCTCGCCCTGCTGGGCTGGGGCAGCGAGGACGACGAGACGATCCTCTCCACCGACGAGCTCATCGAGCGCTTCAGCATCGAACGCGTCTCGAAGAACCCTGCGCGCTTCGATGAGCAGAAGCTGCGCTGGCTCAACGGCCGCTACATGCGCGAGCTCCCCGCCGATGAGCTGACGGCCCGACTCGAGGAGTACATCGGGCGCCAGGGGCTGGGAGACGCGGCTGACACATCGCTCGACGGGCTGCGCGCCGCCGTCGAGATCTCGAGCGAGAAGATGCAGACGCTTGCGGACTTCTGGCCGCTGGCGGGATTCATCTTCGACGGACCCGCCGACGATCAGCAGGCGCGCGAGAAGTGGCTCGACGAGGAGGGCGGCGGCGCGCTGCGCGACGTGCGCGAGGCGCTGGACGCCGTCGATCCGTTCACGTACGACGCGGTCAGGGATGCGCTGGAAGGCGTCGTCGCGGCGCGCGGGACGAAGGCCAAGAACGTCTTTCAGCCGGTGCGGGTGGCGCTCGCCGGGAGGGGCATTTCCCCTGGAATCTTCGAGACTCTCGTGGTGCTGGGTCGCGACGAGGCGTTGACGCGCATCGATGGCGCGCTGAACGCCTACCGAGGCTGAAGAACACGCTCAACCATTTGTCCAGAGCTGCCGATAGGGGGGTATGCACCGATCCCCGATGGAGAAGGCAGGGACCGCTAGATGAGCATCACCGCACCAGTCGTCCGTCATATCGAGCCCAGCAGTGCGGCAGCACAGCGTCATCACAACGAGGGTCACGGCCGCAGGCTGACTGCTGCTTTCGAGGCGCTCGAAGCTTTCCCGGCGCTTGCCGAGTCGCGCAACCGCCTGCTGCGCCTCGTCAACGCCGATCGCGTCTCGCCCGCTGACGTCGTCGCCACGGTCGAATCCGACATCGCCCTCGTGATCAGCGTCATGCGCCTGGCCAACCAGCTCGACGGGCCGCGCCGCGGGCGCGTGGAGTCCGTCGTCAAGGCCGTCGAGGTCCTCTCCCCGGAGTCGGTCCAGGCGCTCGCAAGCCGCGCGCGCACCTTTGACTTCTTCGAGCGCTCCTCGCTGTGGGACGCCGCCCCAGAGCGCTTCCGCCTGCACGGCGTGGCGACGCAGCGCGCGGCCGACCGCCTCGCCCAAGAGGCCGGCTACGAGCACCGCGACCGCCTCATGGTCACCGCTCTGCTGCACGACATCGGCAAGCTCGTCCTGACGCACGCCTACCCCGGCTACCCGGCGCAGGTTCACGGCGACGCGAAGACCCCCGAGGAGCGCATCCACCGCGAGCGCCGCGAGCTCGGCGTCGACCACGCCCTCGTCGGGGGCGTCCTCGCCCGTCGCTGGGGCCTGCCGAGCGCCGTCGCCTCCGCGATCGAGCGCCATCACTCCGAGGACGCGACCGGAGAGGCCGCGTTCGTGCGCCTCGCCGACATGCTCGCCCACTACGCCCATGGCGATCAGGTGTCGCCCAAGGCGCTGCTGAAGACCGCCCGTGCGGTCGGCCTGGGCCCGGTCGAGCTGCGGTCGGTCATGTACGACCTGCCGTACCCGACGTCAGGGCGCCCGCGCCAGATAGACCCGTGCCCGCTGTCCGGTCGCGAGCTCGAGGTGCTCAAGCGCCTGGCCGAGGGCAACGTCTACAAGCAGATCGCAGCGGAGCTTCAGCTCTCGACCTCGACGGTGCGCACGCACCTGCACAACATCTACGGAAAGCTCGGCGCGGTGGATCGCGCGCAGGCGGTCCTCATCGCTACCGAGCGCGGCTGGTTGTAAGCGCCTCACTCCAGCGCCGTGGCCAGGGCGGACCGGGCCGCCCGCCGCGGCGTTGTGCTGCGCGCATCCATGCGAGCGAGGCGAGGCCCATGCCGAGGGCGTCGATCGCGACGTCGACCGGCGTGCCGTGGCGCCCGTCGACGAACGACTGGTGCAGTTCGTCGCTCGCCGCGTAGAGCAGCGCGATGACGGTTGTGACGATCGGCCGACGCCAATCGGTCGCACGCGCCACCGCGAGCCACAGGATCGCGTAGATCGCGACGTGGCTGAGCTTGCGCAGCACGGTGTCCCACGTTCCCAGGTGCGTGCTGAGGTCCGGTGTCGCCGACAGCGCGAAGATGAGCGCCATGACGGCCAGCGGCGGTCCGTACCGGCTGACGAGTCGCATACAGTGAGCGTAGAGCGATGATCTCGATCACCACGAAGTCGCCCTACGCCCTGCAGGCGCTCGCCGAGCTCGGGCGCTCGGGTCCCGGCCCGGTGCCGATCGGGGAGCTCGCGCGCCGTCGTGACATCCCGGTGCAGTTCCTCGAGCAGCTCTTCGCCGCCCTGCGGCGCGCCGGGTTGCTGAACTCCCAACGGGGCGTGAAGGGCGGCTACGCGTTCGCCCGCCCGCTCGCGCAGATCACCGTGCTCGAGGTCATCGAGCTGCTCGACGGCCCATTCGGCCGTGACGCCGAGGGGATCATCGGGGAGGCCGCAGCGGCCGCTCGCGTCGTGCTCGAGGGCACCACGCTCGCCGACGTCGTCGAGCGCGAGGCGCGCGAGGCCGGCGTGGCGATGTACCACATCTAGAGCAGGATCCCTTGCGGGTGGACGCGTCGGCGCGTTTGTTGTTATGGTCGCAAACGCGACCGGGCTGCACGTTGTGGCGGGTCTAGGCGTTGTACGAAGGGGTCCCCCTTCACCTTCCCAGGGGCTGATGACGTGGTGCCCAAATTGACGACAGCGAGCGAATCGGCGTGAGTTACGCGCTGTCTACCTGGTGGACCGTCGGCTGGATCGTCGGCGCCGTCGTGGTCCTGCTCGTTGCGGTGCTCATCCTCGCCATCACCGGCTTGGCCCGGAAGATCAACGGGAGTGCGGAGGAGCTCGTGTCCGACCTCGATTCCATCGCGCACAAGATTCGGCCGCTGCACGACGTGGGGGCAACGAACATCGCTGTGCGGACGATCACCCGCGGCCTGCGCATCGCACGCGGTCAGCCGGGCGCCGAGCCGCACAAGTACCGCACCTCACCGGGGTGGAGGCCATGACGCCGGCGGTCAGCACCACCGTGGCCGTCCTCGCCATCATCGGGCTCACGATCGGGCTGGTCATCTTCCTCGTCGTGGTCTGGCTGCTCAACGGCGTGCTCACGCCGCTGCGCAAGGTCCTCGCCGACGTGGAGTACGCCAAGACGGCGCCCATGCTCGAGCACGGGGTCAGAGGGACCGACCAGCTCGCTCGGACGCAGCAGCTCGCCAACTCCCTCCCGGACCTGGCGGTCGCCTACCTGCACAAGCTCGGCCTGCCGGTCAACACGGAGGCGCGTGCAGAGACCTTCCCGGAGCCTGGCCCGGCCGCCCGCCACGGAGGGATGCGCTGATGTCCAACGTGTTGACGGTGCTCGCGGCATCCGACAATCAGTCCGCGTGGGTGATGACGCTCATCGCCGGCGCGGTCGTGCTCCTGGTCGTCATCGTCCTGCTCGAGGGCCTGCGGCGCGCAGTGGTCGCGCTCAACAAGAGCATCTGGGCGACGTGGGTCAATGGCAAGGCCGTCGTCAAGCACAGCGGAACGACCTATCTGCTGAAGAACACGCGCCAGTCGGGCGAGGAGCTCGTCGAGGAGCTTAACCATCATGGGTAGTAAGAGGAGCGACCGATGAACACCTTCCTGATCGTTGTGACCCTGGTCGAGGTCCTGCTTCTGGTCCTCGTCCTCGCCGGCTATCTGCTCGCGATCACCGGTACCCTGCAGAAGATCGCGTCGACCGTCGGCCTGATCCGGATCGGGGTGCACGCGATCGACGAGCAGCTGCGGCCGATCGAGCCCGAGCTGCAGGGCATCAACGGCGCGCTGGAAAAGGTTGCCAACGCGCTGACGAACGTCTCGCGCTAGCCCGCTTGGCGCGTCACGTCTGACGCACGGCTCCATGCAGCGCCGGCCGGCTGAGCCGGCGGTGGATTCGCGGCACGCCCGCGTGCGAGCATCCCGCCATGATTCGCGGGGCGGCAGGCCGCATCCCGGTACGGATGGTCGGCGCGCTGCTCGGCGTGATCGTGGGTGTGGGCGTCGCGTTCGGGTTCAAGGAGGCCATCGATTCCGCGCTGACGGACCCGTTGCCGCCGGGTGTCGGCGGCTTTCCGTTCGCGCGCTCGGCCCCTGGCGATCGGGCGACGATCTGGGCGGTTGGAGATGGCGACGCGAGCGACGCGGGGCGCTCCGTGGTCGATCGCATCGCGGCGAAAGGCTTTGACCGGTTGCTCTACCTCGGCGACGTCTACCAGCACGGCACGGCGAAACAATTTCGAAACAACTACGCGCCGACGTACGGCCGGCTCGCGGGTCGCACGGCTCCGACCCCCGGAAACCACGACTGGCCCAACCATACGAGCGGCTATGACCCGTACTGGCGCCGGGCGCTCGCGCGCAAGCGGGTCGCCTCGTGGTACGCATTCGAGGCGGGCGGCTGGCGGATCATCAGCGGGAACTCCGAGATCGATCATCACCGCGGCTCTGCGCAGGAGCGCTGGCTGCGCGCGCAGCTGCGCAAGCCAGGCGGGACCTGCCGCCTCGCGTTCTGGCACCGCCCGCGCTACAGCGCCGGCCGCCACGGCGACCAGCCCGATATGGCGCCGATCTGGAACGCGCTGCGCGGCCGTGCGGCGATCGTGCTCAACGGTCACGACCACGACATGCAGCGCCTGCGCCCGATCGACGCAATCACGACGTTCGTCGCCGGGGCCGGCGGTCGCAGCTCCCACAGCGTCGACCCCACGGACAAGCGACTCGCGTTCGCCGACGACGAGCACGTCGGCGCGCTGCGACTGCGCCTGCGCCCCGGCGAGGCGTCGTACGCCTTTGTCTCAGCCGGCGGTCGCGTGTTGGACTCCGGCTCTCTGCGCTGCCGCCGCTTGGCGGTCCGGATACCGTAGTCGCCCAAATGGCGCGAATTCCGGTCAACATTGCCGATCACGTGGGCCGGACGCCGATGGTCGAGCTCGCGCGCATCGCGCCGGAGGGGATGCGGCTGTTCGGCAAGCTCGAGGCGTTCAATCCCGGCGGCAGCGTGAAGGATCGCATTGGCGTCGCGATGATCGAGGCCGCCGAGGCCGAGGGCACAATCGAGCCGGGACGCACCACGATCGTCGAAGCGACGTCGGGGAACACCGGCATCGCGCTCGCGTTCGTCTGCGCGGCGAAGGGCTATGACCTCGTACTGACGCTTCCGCAGGGGATGAGCCGCGAGCGCGAAGGCCTGCTGCGTCTCTACGGCGCGCGCGTGGAGATCACGGAGTCGCTCGGCGGGATGAACGAGGCCGTCGACGCCGCGCGCGCGATGGCGAGCCGCGACGACGTCTTCCTGCCCGACCAGTTCTCCAATCCCGCGAACCCGGAGGCGCACCGCCGCACGACGGGCCCCGAGCTGTGGGAGGCGCTGGACGGCGACATCGACGTCGTCGTCTGCGGCGTCGGGACCGGCGGCACGATCACCGGCGTGGGGGAGTTCCTCAAGGAGCGCGACCCGAACGTGCGGATGGTCGCCGTCGAACCCGCGAGCTCGGCGGTGCTGTCGGGTCGTCTTGCGGGCCCGCACAAGATTCAGGGCATCGGCGCCGGCTTCATCCCGCCCGTCCTCGGTCGCGACGTCATCGACGAGATCGTGCCCGTGACGGACGAGAACGCGATCACCACGGCGCGCCTCGCGGCGCGGCGCGAGGGAGCGCTCCTGGGCATCTCCTGCGGCGCTGCGCTGTGGGCGGCGATGGAGGTCGGGCGCCGTCCCGAGTCGCGCGGGCGGCGCGTCGTCGTCGTCCTGCCCGACTCCGGCGAGCGCTACGTCTCGACGCCGTTCTTCGCGCCGTAGCGAACCGCTGCACGAGCGCCAACCGCGCAGTATGCGGATGGCCCGCGCGCGCACGTCGTTACGCTTGACGGCATGCTCGGAATAGCGACCCTCTCGCGCGTCGTGCGCGAGGTGCGCCGCGACGTCGCCGCGGCGCACGCGCGCGACCCCGCCGCGCGCGGTGCCGGCAGCTCTGAGATCCTCACGCAGTGGCCGGGCGTGCAGGCGCTGCTGGCGCACCGCGTCGCGCACGGCCTACACGGCGTGGGCGTGCCTTTCGTGCCGCGCTCGATCTCGATGGTCTCGCGGACCGTGACCGGGATCGAGATCCATC
The DNA here is from genome assembly GCA_030860005.1 of Actinomycetota bacterium. Lineage (GTDB taxonomy): Bacteria > Actinomycetota > Thermoleophilia > Solirubrobacterales > Solirubrobacteraceae > CADCVQ01. The sequence goes on along the minus strand of JALZJA010000640.1, from coordinate 8,596 downwards.
CGGCGGCGGAGATCGGCGACGGCTTCTTCATCGACCACGGCGCTGGCGTCGTCATCGGCGAGACGGCGCAGATCGGCGACGACGTGACGCTGTTTCAGGGCGTGACGCTCGGCGGCACCGGCTTTGCCACCGGCAAGCGTCATCCGACGCTCGAGGACAACGTGACCGTCGGCGCGGGCGCCAAGCTGCTCGGCGCGATCACGGTCGGCCACGGCGCAAAGGTGGGCGCCAACAGCGTGGTCATCAACGATGTCCCGCCGAACTCCACGGTCGTCGGCAACCCCGGGCACCCCGTGCGCGTCGAGGGCCGCAGGTCGGAGGGACCCGACGTCGATTGGATCCACCTGCCGGATCCGATCGCCGACGCGATCAAGGGCATGTCGTCGCGCATCGCCGAGCTCGAGCGCACGGTCGCCGAGCTGTCGGGCGTGGACAACGGTGCGGAGGCCGAGGCCGAGGTCCACGAGCTGCGGCCCGTCCAGGGGCCGAGCCCGGCCGGCGGCTGACCCCGAAACCTAGTAATAGACCGTCCTGCACCGATGGCGCGGGCGCGCCTTGTACTCGGGCCCCTGGCCGCGGTTCCACAGCCAGTTGTCGAGCTCGCGGGCGCTCGCCCCGTCGCGCTGCACGATGAGCTCGCAGGCATGTACGGCGCAGGCGCGGATCTCGCGCTCCTGCTGGCCTGGACGCAGTGGCCGGCCGGCGTCGATGTGTGCCGCGAGGCGCTCGTCGTAGCGCAGCACCCCGTCGCAGCGCAGGACGTGGGGGACGAGGTTGTCGGCGAAGATCGTCAGGCAATCGAGGTCGGCGAACGTCGCGACGCCGGCGAGCGCGAGATCCGAAGGCACGATCTGGGCGCGCTTGTAGAAGCCGCGGTCGGCGAACAGGGCCATGCCGCGTGCGAGCTGCGCCGCGAGGCGCTCGGCCGAGCCGCCCGCGTGATCGATGACGTCGAGCGCGCCGCCCCCACCGAGGAACGCGCCCAGCGACCGCAGCGCCTGTGCATAGAGCGCCATGAGCTCGTGGTCGCGACGCTGACCGAGCGTGTCCGCGACCTCCTCGGTGCGCATCGCGCGCAGCTGCGCCGGCGTCCACGCGCCGTGCGCGCGAAAGCGGTCGGCGATCGACGCGGCGACGGTGAAATAGCCCGAGCAGAGCGGGCGCTTGCGCAACGTCGGAAACCAGCCCGAGCCGAAGTTCACCGCATCGACGACGAGCATGTACGTCGCGACGTCGGCTTCTGAGCCCTCGAGGTAGTGGCGCTCGGGATCGAGCGCGGGCGGCCGGCCGGGCTCGAGCTGTCCCAGCGCATCGAGATCGATGCTCACCCACTGCGCGCCGGCGGCGACCCGCGCGCAGGTCTGGCGAACCTCGTCACAGAGCCCGGTCACGGCGTTCACGCTAGCCCACGCCGATGGCTCCGGTGCCGGGCCTATCCTGGGAGGGCGATGCCCGACACCGCCTCCAATGCGCGCGCCGACGAGCTGCTCGCCGACCTCAACGAGCCTCAGCGCGAGGCCGTCACCCACGGCGAGGGGCCACTGCTGATCCTCGCCGGGGCGGGCTCGGGCAAGACGCGCGTGCTCACGCACCGCATCGCCTACCTCGAGCGCACCGGCATGGCGCGGGCGAACGAGATCCTCGCGATCACGTTCACGAACAAAGCCGCGCAGGAGATGCGCGGGCGCGTCGAGCTGCTGCTCGGCCGGCGCACGCGCGCGATGTGGGTCATGACCTTCCACGCCGCCTGCGCACGGATGCTCCGCGCCGAGGCAGCCCGGCTGGGGTATACGCGCCAGTTCACGATCTACGACCAGGCCGACGCGCGCCGCCTCGTCAAGCGCAATCTCGACGAGCTGGGCGTCGACACGAAGCGCTTCCCGCCCGCGGCCGTCCACAACCAGATCTCCGACGCAAAGAACAAGCTGCGCGACGGCGAGGCCTACAGGCAGCTCGTGGGCTCGTACTTCGAGCAGACCGTGGCGGACGCGTTCGAGCTCTACGAGCGCGAGCTGCACCGTATGAACGCGATGGACTTCGACGACCTGCTCGTGAACGCGGTGAACGTCTTGCAGCTCTTCCAGGAGGTCCGCGACCGCTACTCGACGTCCTTCCGCCACGTGCTCGTCGACGAGTACCAGGACACGAACGCGGCGCAGTACCGATGGCTGCAGCTGCTGGCGAGCGAGCACCGCAACCTGGCGGTGGTTGGAGACGATGCGCAGTGCCTGGTGGAAGGCACCCTGATCACCATGGCGAATGGCGACAACCGCCCAATCCAGTCGGTTCGGGTCGGGGACGAGGTGTTGTCTGCGTACGGTGGCGGCAGGTTCGGTGCCGCGACGGTCACGGCCGTTTCTCAGTCAGAGCCGACGCTAGGTGTGCGAATCAAGACCGCCAGCGGACGCGAGATCGTCAGCACGCCGGAACACACCCATTTCGCGGGGTACCGACACGGCGTTACGCCACCGCTACACGTGACGTATCTCATGCGTCGCCGCGATATGGGCTGTCGGGTTGGGACAACCAGAACTCAAACACGCGCTACCCGAGGCACCGTGAGTGGAATTCAGGCGCGGGCGTCGACCGAGAAGGCGGATGCGTTGTGGGTCATATCGACCCATACGTCGGCACCCGAAGCTCAAGCAGCGGAGGCCGGGCTGTCGGCGCGCTACGGGCTACCGACCCTTTTCAACCGGCCTGGAGTCATGTCGGACCAGGCGCTCATTGACGACGTCTATCGAAGCCTGGACACTGAGTCCGGGGCGATACGGCTACTCCACGACCAGTATCTCTGGCCGGAGGATCCGCATCAGCGTTGGCGGGGATTCAATCGTCCGAGACGCGAGGTGGTCGTCACGCTGTGTGCTACGGGCTCCGACGAGCGCGTCTATCACTCGGTCTCTCTCGGCAGCCGGGATCCGGCGCTCCGGGAGCGGCTTGAGGAGCTCGGGCTCCGCGGTTTCACCGTACGCCCCGGGACGCATGGCTGGCGCGTCGAAGTGTGGCGAAGGGACTTCGCCTCAGCGGTGGACGTCGTGAATCGAATACAAGCCGTAACGGATGTCGACGTTCGCTACACAGCGAGGCTGGGTCGGCGCCAGCGAGGGATCACAAGCACTCTGCCGTTCATCCATGCATCGTCGGTCAGGCCCGGAATGGTCATGTTCAGCGAGGATGGTGGATACGACGTTGTGTCATCGGTGGAGCTGATCGAGCTCTCGAAGCCCGTCTACGACCTCAACATCGCCAGGACGCACAACTTCATCGCCGAGGGGTTGGTAACCCACAACTCCATCTACGGATTCCGCGGTGCCGATATCGAAAATATCCTCGCGTTCGAGGACACGTTCCCGGACACCCACGTCATCAAGCTCGAGCAGAACTACCGCTCGACGCAGACGATCCTCTCGGCCGCGAATGCGGTCATTGCCCAGAATCGCGAGCAGAAGCTCAAGACGCTGTGGACCGATCATGGCGACGGCGACAAGGTCGTCATCCGCGAGCTCGACGACGAGCACGCCGAGGGGCGCTTTGTCGTCGGGGAGGTCGAGCGGCTCGTCGACGAGGGCGCTTCGCGAGCTGAGATCGCGGTCTTCTACCGGACCAACGCGCAGTCGCGCGTCATCGAGGACACGCTCGTGCGGCGCGACATCGGCTACCAGGTCATCGGCGGCACGAAGTTCTACGAGCGCGCCGAGATCAAGGACGCGATCGCCTACCTCACGGTGCTCGGCAACCCGCAGGACGTCGTCTCGTTCACGCGGGTAGTCAACTCGCCGCGGCGGGGGATCGGGCAGACGTCGCTGTCGCGCGTCTCGGCCTACGCCGACAGCATGGGCATCAGCATCTGGGAGGCGTCCGCCGACGCGGGCTCGGTGCCCGGCCTGGGGACCGCCGCGGTGCGCGCGTTCGGGCGCTTCATGGACACGATGACCGAGCTGCGCGAGCGCGCCGAGCAGCAGGTTCCGATCGGCGACCTGCTCGAGGCGCTGCTGCACGAGACCGGCTACATCGACGCGCTGAAGGCCGAGCGCACGATCGAGGCGCAGGGCCGCGAGGAGAACCTCGCCGAGCTCGTCGAGGTCGCGCGCGAGTTCGACGCGACCGCCGAGGAGGAGCAGGACACGCTCGACGTCTTCCTGCAGCAGATCGCGCTCGTCTCCGACGCCGACACGCGTCGCGACGACGAGGGGCTCGTGACGCTCATGACGATGCACAACGCCAAGGGCCTCGAGTACCCGATCGTCTTCATGGCCGGCATGGAGGAGGGCGTCTTCCCGCATTCGCGCGCGCTCGACGAGGGCGGCCTCGAGGAAGAGCGCAGGCTCATGTACGTCGGCATCACGCGTGCGATGCGCAGCCTCTATCTCACAAGCGCGCGGCGTCGTGCCGTGTTCGGCGCGACGCAGTACGGGATGCGCTCGCGCTTCCTCGACGAGATTCCCGCCGAGCTGACCGACCGCGCGGGTGAGATCCGGCTGCATCGTCCGGGCTTCGGCGTCGCGCATGCCCAGCGCCCCGGCTCATGGGCCGCCGCGTCCGCCTCGACGCGAGCCGCCTCCGCCGCTCCCACGCCCGACTTCCGGCTGGGCGACGACGTCCAGCACGCGGCCTTCGGCGCCGGCGTCGTCACGGGCGTGGAGCCCGGCGGGATCGTTGTCGTGCGCTTCGCGGGCGACGGCAGCGAGCGCAAGCTCATGGCGGAGTACGCACCTGTCACAAAAATCTGAAAAATAGTTCGTGGGTGGTGGAGGTAGTCTCCCGCCAATGAGCACGGGTGCCGGCGACGGCGGTGGGGACAGGGGCGCCGACGACGGCAGTGGGAAATGGGGCGTACCACCAGCGGGCTGGATCGGCGCGGCCGCCGCGATCATCGCCGCTGTGATCGGGATCCTGCCGCTCATTTTGGATGACGGCCCATCACCATCACCGCCACCGCCACCGCCGCCAACATCTCCGCCGTCGCCGTCTGCTCCGCCGCCACCACCGCCCACCCCAAAGAAGCCATCAAAGCCATCGGGCTTCACGCAGGTGGGCGCCCGGCCGATTTCGCTGGCGGCGGGATCAGGCAAGATCTGGGTGGCGGACCCCACCCGGACCGAAGCCTGGTGGCTGGACACCGGCGACATCCCCGCGACCACGTACCAGGTGAACCTGCGCGACGTCTCGCGCCGCGGGAAGGATCCGATCAGGCCAGTTGGCGTCGCGGTGGCCGACGGAACCGCATGGTTCGTCGACGAACGTCACGACCTGCTCTGGAGCGTGGACGAGGGGACGAGACGCAGCGCGAGCCCGGTGCACGTTGCGCGCAGTCCGGCCGGTGTCGCGGTCGATGCCGACGTCGTGTGGGTCGTCAGCCGAAAGCCCGGTCGCGTGCGGCGGATCGACGCCAACAGCGTCGGGAGTCTTGCCGCCCCGATCGAGCTGCCCGGTATTCCCCAGGCGATTGCGGCGCGAGACGGCGTCGCTTGGGTGATCGGGAGCAGACCGCGCGGCGCGGTATGGCGAATCTCCGGCAACTCGGAGCCCGACCCGACGACCGGCGTCGACGATGCAGATCCCGTCGCGGTGGCTGCGACGGCCAGTGCCATCTGGGTCGCTGACGCCAGCGGCAGCGTTCTGAAGATCGATCCGGCCCAGAACGTCGTCAAGGAGGCCATCCGCCTTGACGGCCGGCCGTGCGGGATCGCAGCAAACAAGGGCGCGGTGTGGGTCACCGATTCCGAGCGCGATCTGCTCTGGAAGCTGAACCCGGAGGACCCGCGCGACGTCGATCGTCCGATCCGCGTCGAAGCGCGTCCGTGCGCTGTTGCGCTGTACGCCGACGCGGTGTGGGTCGGCAACCTCGGCGACAACTCGATCTCGCGCGTCCAGCCATGATGCGCCGCTGCTTGTGGTTCACCATCGCGTCGCTGATCGCCGTCGGCATGGCCGGCTGCTTCGGAGGTGATGACGCACCCGACGAGCGAGTCGAGCAGGGCCGGACCGTCGCGCCGGGCCAGCCGAAGGTGAAGGTCGCGTGGGTCAGGCGCAAAGGGAAGACGCACTACCAGCGCACCGGCGCCATCACATACTGCACGGACACGGCGAGCGCGGCGAGACGCCAGGCGGTCGACCGCTTCAACGCGAGCTACAACCCTGGCGAGCCGGTGAGGGTGATGAGAGTTGGCGGCGACACATGGAGTCAGTACGACACGTTTGTCAAACGTCTGCATGAGTGTGACGTGTTCGATGCCGACGTCATCGCGACGGGTGCGCTCGCCGACAAGCGACTCGTCTACGACATGTCACCGTATGTCGAGCGGCGCAGGGATCAGTTCGTCGGAAATGCCGTGCGGACAGCGTGCTACGGAACGAAGTTCTGGGGCGTTCCGCACAGCACGAACGTGGGGCTGCTGTTCTTTCGAACCGACCGCCGTGCGCAAGCGCCCTCCACCTGGCAGGAGGCGTATCGCAGCCTCGCCTTCCAGGGCGGCGCCGACGAGGGGCTCACGGTGAACTTCCTCGAGCTCGCGGTGGCGGCGGGCGGCCGTGTGCTGACCCGTGACGGGACTTCTGCCGTCCTTGACCGCGAGCCGAACCTCAAGGCGCTGACGCTCATGGTGGCGGCCGTGAAGAACTCGACGGCCATCCCCGTAAACGGTGAGGTCGCCACCGCGAAGGTCTTCAGGAGCGGGGAAACCGACCTCATGCGCAACTGGCCCGTGGTGTACCAGCGCAAGTACTGGGACGAACCTGGACCGGCGCTGTCGCGCCGGCAGGTCCGCATCGCGCCTCTGCCGCTCTTCGAGAACGCAGGCGTCGCGGGAGTACTGGGCGGAGCGAACCTCGTCATCTCGATAAAGTCCAGGAACCCGGCGGCGGCGCTCGCGTTCGTCGACTTCCTGACGACGCTACGCGAGCAGCGACGAAGCCTCGCGCAGTTCGAGCCTCCCGCGATCGGAGAGGCGTACAAACAGGCGCCGCGATCGTTCGCGCTCGAGCTCGGCGACTACGGGAATGAGTTCTTGCGTGAGCTGCGGCGCGCCGTCAATCAGGCGACGCCACGTCCGGTGTTCCCCGCTTATCGCCGCGTGTCCGCGGCGATCGCGACGAATGTCCGCCGCGCGCTGGACGACAAGGCCTCGCCGGAGGAGGCCCTCGCCACGGCCCACGACAAGATCGACGAGATCGTGCGCAAGGTGCCCGAGGTCGCGCCCTGCACCGGCTGACGGCGCCCTCGAGCAGCGCGAATCGCTGGATAAGGTTGCGCGCGTGTCCGCCCAGATCATCGACGGCAAGGCGATCGCCGCTGCCGTGCGCACCGAGGTCGCGACGGAGGTCGGGCAGTTCGTCGCAGAGCACGGCGGGGAGCGACCGGGCCTCGCGACGATCCTCATCGGCGACGATCCCGCGTCGGCGGTCTACGTCAACGCCAAGCAGAAGGCCTGCAGCGAGGTCGGCATGGAAGGCTTCAACTTCGTGCTGCCCGCGGACACGTCGCGCGAGAAGGCGATCGCGCTCATCGAGCGCCTGAACGGCGACCCGGCGGTGAGCGCGATCCTCTGCCAGCTTCCGGTGCCCGACCACCTCGACGGCGTCGAGCTCTCGGGCCTCATCGACGCGGGCAAGGACGTCGACGGCTTGACGCCCGTCAGCGCCGGCCTGCTCGCGCTCGGGCGCGAGGGCCTGCGCCCGTGCACGCCCTCCGGGGTGATGACGCTCATCGCCGAGGCCGGCACCGAGCTCGAGGGCGCCGAGGCCATCGTCGTCGGGCGCTCGAACCTCTTCGGCAAGCCGATGGCACAGCTGCTGCTGGGCGCCAACGCCACCGTGACGATGTGCCACTCGCGCACGCGCGATCTCGCCGGGGTCTGCCGGCGGGCCGACGTCCTCATCGCCGCCGTCGGGCGCGCGCAGATGGTCAAGGCCGACTGGGTCAAGCCGGGCGCGACCGTCATCGACGTCGGCATGAATCGCATGGAAACGACCCCGCTCACCCTCGTCGGCGACGTCGACTTCGAGGCCGTCAAGGAGGTCGCCGGCGCGATCACGCCCGTGCCCGGCGGCGTCGGCCCGATGACGATCGCCTTCCTGCTGCGCAACACGCTCACGGCGGCGCGGATGGCGCGGAGCGAGTGATGGACCCGCGGCGGCTGCGCAGCGGTGAGCTGCTGGCGGGCACCAGCGCCGTCGGGCTGCTGACCGTCATGTTCAGCGACTGGTTCGGCGCCAAGAACGCCTGGGAGGCACTCAGCTTCGTGCGCGTGGCGCTCGTCATCACCGCGCTGCTCGCGCTCGCGGTCGTCGTGCTGGCGGTCTCGCGCACGGTCGCGATGGCCTGCTCGGCCGCTGCGATCACCGTCGGCGTGGGCGGGCTGACGTTGCTGCTCCTGCTCTTCCGCGTCGCCATCAACGAGCCGGGCCCCGATGTCGCCGCGGAGATCCGCCTGGGCGCGTATCTCGGTCTGCTGTTCGTCCTCGGCTGCGTTGCCGGCGCCTGGCGCACGCTCGCCGACGAGCGCACGGACGTGGCCGCCTCGCGCGAGCAGACCGAGCGCGTTCTCGCTGTCCGCGGGGCGCCGCGCCCGGCCCCGCCCGCGCGTGACCCGAG
>JALZJA010000615.1 GCA_030860005.1 Actinomycetota bacterium | reverse complement strand
GCAGCTGCTGGCGATCTTCGAGATCTTCTCGGAGTGGTTCGCGCGCGACGACTTCGAAGGCTGCGCGTTCATCACGAGCCTGCTCGAGTTCGACGATCACGAGGAGCCGGTGCGCCAGGCGTGCGTCGTGCACCTCGCCAACATCCGGGCGTTCGTGTGCGACCTGGCGGGCGCGGCGGGCGTCGACGACCCGCAGCGCTTCGCCGGCCAGTGGCACATCCTCATGAAGGGCTCGATCGTCGCCGCCCACGAAGGCGACCGCGATGCAGCCATGAAGGCGCGCGAGATGGGTGAGCTGTTGCTCGAGCGCCACGGCGTCGCGCTGTCGGCCTCACTGACCGCGTAACGCCGGGGGATCCGCAACCGCGGCGGAGCTCGAGGCAAACTCAACGGGGACGGACGAGTGCGCGCTCGGCCGCCGCAAGGAGGTGCGGACGAAGCAGCGTTACTCGGTCAAGCACAATCCTCTGCCCCTGAAGAGGACGACGCGGCGAAAGTTGCCCATCCCAGCGGTACCGCGGCCCGCTCCGGCAGCCGACCGTGTACCCGTCTCGTACCTTTCTGCGGGACGCTCGCACGGCGTGCGATAGAAAAGCCCTGCAAACTCCCAGTGGGCGATCCAGGACTCGAACCTGGGACCTCTTCCTTATCAGAGAAGCGCTCTAACCGACTGAGCTAATCGCCCGTGCCGATGCCGTCGGATCGGCATCGCGGCGGTCGATTCTACGCGACTGCGCGCGGGCGCAAGCGGCGTGCGAGCGCGAGTGCCTCGTCGCGATCGTCGAATGTCAGCTCGACGCAGTAGCCGCTGCCGCGGGGCCGAACCGTGACGTCGACGCCAAGCGCTGAGCTGAGCTCGTCGGTGATGCGCGTCGCGGCCGCGAGCTGGTCGGGATGGGCCTCGGCGTGCGAGCGGCGCGGCGGCGCGGGCTCATTGCTCGTGCGGGCGCGCGCCTCCAGCGTGCGCACCGACCAGCCCTCCGCGGCCGCGGTACGGGCGAGGTCGCGTCGATCGCCGTGATCTGCGGCGAGCAGCAGCGCGCGCCCGTGTCCTTCGGACAGCTCGCCGCGCTCGATCAGGTCGAGCGCCTCGTCGGGCAGGTCGAGCAGGCGCAGCAGGTTGGAGACCGCGACGCGGCTGCGTCCGACGCGCAGGCCGACGACCTCGCGCGTCAGGCCGAGCTCCTCGACGAGCGCGGCGCAGGCACGCGCCTCCTCGACGGGATTGAGGTCCTCGCGGGCCATGTTCTCGATGAGCGCGGCCTCGAGCGCCTCGGCGTCATCGCGATCTCGAACGAGCGCGGGGATACTCTGAAGCCCCGCGATGCGGGCCGCGCGCCAGCGCCGTTCGCCGGCCACGAGCTCGTACGTTCCGCCGGCGAGCGGGCGGACGAGCACGGGCTGGAGCACGCCGCGCTCGCGCAGCGATCCGGCCAGCGTCTCGAGGGCGGCTTCGTCGAACCCGCGCCGCGGCTGGTTCGGGCTCGGCGCGATGAGCTCGAGCGGCAACGAGCGCAGATCGTCGCCGGAAGGCGGCCCGTCGCCGGAGACCGACAGGATCGCCGCCAGCCCCCGTCCCATCCCTCGCTGCCCAGCTCTGCTCATGGTGTGACTCCCGTTCGGACGACTTCCTTGGCAAGTTCGAAGTACGCGTCGGCGCCGGCGCAATGGGGATCGTGGTGCGTGACCGGGCGGCCGTAGCTCGGCGCCTCGCCGATGCGCACGTTGCGCGGGATGACGGTGTCGAAGACGAGCGTCGGGAAGTGCTCGCGGACCTCGCGCTCGACGTCGCGGGCGAGGCGCGTGCGCCCGTCGTGCATCGTCAGCAGCATCCCGGCGACCGTCAAGCGGGGGTTGAGCTCGCGCTGGATGAGCGCCAGCGTGTCGAGCAGGCCGGCCAGCCCTTCGAGCGCGAAGTACTCGGTCTGGACGGGCACGATCACGCGATCGGCGGCGACCAGCCCGTTGACCGTCAGCGGGCCCAGCGACGGCGGGCAGTCGAGCAGGACATGGTCGAAGCGCGAGTGCGTGGCCGCCAGCGCACCGCGCAGGCGCCGCTCGGACCCCGGCTCGCGCGGAAGCTCGACGTTTGCCGCCGCGAGATCCGGATGAGCGGGAACGAGCTTGAGCTGCTCGATCGCGGTATCGCAGATAGCGGCGTCGAGCTCGCAGTCGCCAGACAGTACGTCGTAGATGTTCGGCGCGACGTCCTTGGGAACCCCGAGGGCGAGCGTCGCGTTGGCCTGCGGATCGATGTCGACGAGCAGCGTCGCGTACCCCGCTTCGGCGATGCACGCGGCGACGTTGACCGCCGTCGTCGTCTTGCCGACGCCGCCCTTTTGGTTGGCGATCGCGTACACAGTGCGCATCGGCTTGCGCACGCTACCGATGAGGGCGGTCGGAGACGGTCGTGGTTCGGCGGCGAACCACCATGCCTGGGGCTCAGGTCAAGGCTCGTAGTGGCCGTTTGCTGGCTATTCCTGGTCTGCGTGGGTAGCGGTTCGGGGTCGAACCAACCTTCAGGTAGAGGTGGAGATGACGGTTCTCGGCCGTCTCCCACGGTCGCACGGGCCTCACCGAGAGGAGTTCGAGGCCGGTCGCCGCCGCGGCAGCCACCCCGTCGGACTCCTCGGACTCGTCGCGCTGGCCTTTCCATGCCACGAGCGATCCGCCTTCGCGCAGCAGCGGCGCCGCGTACTCGACGAGCACGTTGAGCGGCGCGAGCGCCCGCGCGGCGACGACATCGCATGCGACCATTCCAGCGTCCCACGCCTCCGCGCGCTCGGGTACCGCGTCGGCGTTGTGCAATCCGAGCTCCGCGATCGCGCGGCTCAAGAACGAGCATTTGCGCCCGTTGCTCTCCACGAGCCAGACGTGCGCCGATGGCAGGGCGGCGGCGAGCACCAGGCCCGGGAACCCGGCGCCCGAGCCGAGATCCGCGATCGTGCCCGCTTCCCGCAGCGGCGGGAGGTCGAGCGCTACGAGCGCGTCGGCGACGTGCGCGTCGACCGCTTCCTCGGGCGCGCGCACGGCGGTTGGCGCGAGCGGGTCCTGGGCGACGATCTCGAGCAGATGCGCGAGCTGATGCGGTGCCTGCGCAGGCAACTCGTATCGCTGCGCCAGCTCCCGCAGCCGCTTGCGGACGTGTGCGTCGCTCACGAACGCCCACGCTCCTCCACCCGCGCGATGTAGCCGGCGTAGCGCTCGCGCATCTCGCGCAGGCGTCCGGCGGCGTGCTCGTCGAGCCCCGGCACGACGATCTCCTCGAGCACCGGCAGTACGTCCTCGACGAGCGCCGGACCACGCGCCACCCACTGGAAGTACGAGCGATCGCCGTGGTGGTAGGGCCCGTACAGCCGGGAGCGAGGAAACCGCTCGACAAGCCATCGCATGAGGGACTCGTGGCGCACGTGCTTGCGCAGGACGACGTGTGGCTGCTTGCCATCGCCGCCGAAGGAGCCCTCGCTCATAAGGACGCCTGCCACCACGCCGCGGTCGATCTCGGTCAGCATCCCGGAAAGTGTTTCACCGGGCAGAAAAACGTGAAACGGTGGGGTGCCGGAGCCGGCCATGTGGCCGGCGGAGGCGGGCCCCGTGCGTTCTAGCTGTCGCCCGCGAGCGGCGCCACGATGAGGTGGCGGTCGGGCTCATCGCCCTCGGAGTACGTCTGGACCTCCGCTCGATCGCGCAAGTACTCGTGAACGAGCCGGCGCTCGCTGGCCGTCATCGCATCCAGCGCCACGGGCCTGCCATAGCGCAGCGCATCCTCCGCCGCGCCATCGGCCTGGCGCTGGAGCATCGCCTCGCGGCGCGCACGATAGCCCTCGGCGTCGATGACGATCTGGGGGCCGTCGCGCAACTTCGGCGGGCGGGCTCCCGATATTCGCTGGGCGAGGTGCTGGACAGCGTCGATCGTCTGGCCGTGGCGGCCGATGAAGAGCCCGAGATCGTCGCCGTGCACCGTCCCCGTGCACGTCTCGCCGTCCTCCGTGACCTCGACGGTCGCATCGAGGCCGAGCGCGACGACGATCCGCTCGAGCAGGTCGCGCACGGCCTCGCTCGGATCGTGCTGGTCGTCGTCGGTCATCAGCGGCGGCGGCCGGAGCGCTTTTTCTTCTTGCGCGGAGGCTGTGGCGGGGGGCCGCTGCGCGAGGGTTTCGGCGCGCTGCCGGCCGCCTTCGCGCCGGAGGAGGTCGGCTTGCTCGTCGTCGTCGCAGACGACTTCGCGGTCGCCGCCGCCGGCTCCTTGGCCGTGACCCCCTGCTTCTCGGCCACGTCTGCCAGCCGCGCCATGAGGCCGCGTTTCTTCGCGTCCGGCTCCCCGTCATCCCCCTTCGCCGCAGGCTTCTTCGCGGCGTCGATCTTCGGCGGCGTGATCGGGCCCAGCCGCTTGCGCAGGATGTAGCCCTGGCCCACCGTCCACAGGTTCGTCGTGATCCAGTAGACGATGAGCCCCGCCGGGAAGCTGATGATGAACGGGGTGAAGACGAACGGCAGGCCGTACATCAGGAGCTTCTGGTTGCGGTCGCCGGTCGAGGGCGTCAGCAGGCTCGACAGCAGCTGCGAGCTGATGTACATCACGACGAGCACCAGCAGGATCCCGCCCGTCGCCTTGGCCGTGAGGTCCGGGATGAAGAGGAACTGCTCAGCGCCGCTGGTCGCCGAGGGCATGTCACCACACGGAACCTTGCTTTGGCTGCAGATCTCGGTCCTCAGCGGTCCCTGCAGCAGATAAAACAGCCCGATGAAGAACGGCAGCTGGAGCAGGAGCGGCATGCAGGAGGCGAACGGATTGATGCTGTTCTCCTGGTAGACCTTCATGACCTCCTGGCGCTGGCGCTCCTTGTCGTCCTTGTACTTCTCCTGCACCGCCTTGATCTGAGGCGCGTAGGAGACCATCGCCTTCATCGACTTGAACTGCTTGACCATCAGCGGCGTCAACAGGGCGCGCACGCAGATCGTCAGCAGGACGATCGACATCCCCCAGCCGACGCCGACCTGATCGTGGAAGAACACGAGGACGGGCTCGAGCACGTCCACGATCACTTGGATCGGGGGGAAAAGCGCGATTGGGCTCATGAGGATCAGTGGGCCGGCGGGCGGGGAGAGAACAGACGCTGGGCTTCGACGGGGTCGTAGCCTCCGTGGCTGAACGGGTTGCAGCGCAGCAGCCGCCAGCCCGCCAGCGCCAGCCCGCGAAGTATGCCGAACTCCCGCAGCGCCTGGGTCGCGTAGCGCGAGCACGTGGGCTCGTACTTGCAGCGCCGCGGCAGCGCTGGCGAGATGGCGCGCTGGTAGAGCGTGATCGGAGCCAGCACGATGCGCGTCGCCAGCCTCACGCGGTCGCCCTCGCCGCCTGCTCGAGCAACTCGCGCAGCGCGTCGCGCACCCCTTGCAGCCCCTCGCGCTCCGCGAGCTCGCGCGCTGCGGGACGGGCGACGACGACGACGTCGTGCCCTGCGGGGACAGCCTCGGCCTCGGCCGCAAACGCCTCGCGCAGCAGGCGCTTCACCCGGTTGCGCTCCACGGCGCCACCGATCTTGCGCGACACGGAGACGCCGAGCCGCGCCTCTTCGCCCGCCCCGCGCGCAAACGCGTACACGACGAGGTGGCGATTGCCGTGCGAGCGTCCCTGGCGGTACGCGCGCTCGAACTCCGCACTGCGTGAGAGGCGGCCCCGCCGCGGGCGGCGTCCACTCGATGCTCGAGGGCTCGGTTCGTGCACTGCCAAAGAGCCTAGTCTGCCCGCGCGCGCGGCCGATGCGCGCATTCGCCGCCTCAGACGGTGAGGCGTTTGCGGCCCTTGCTGCGCCGGCGCTTGAGCGTCAGCCGGCCGGCTTTCGTCTGCATGCGGGCGCGAAACCCGTGGGTGCGGGCTCGCTTGCGCTTCTTGGGCTGGTAGGTGCGCTTCATCGCGGCGCGGGATCCTACCGAAGGGAGCGCGCGGGCAATGCTCCGGCGGCACTCGCGCGTGGTCCGTCCGGCGGCGCTCGCGCACGCCGCGGGAGGTTTTTCCCGCGACATGCGGACTATCACCGAAGGGGCCGCGCGACCCGTCCGGCCCGTCGCCACGGCGCTGGTATATTCGCCGCCGCCGGGGTGCTGTTCGGCCCCCACGCCGTTCCCACGGACCCACTCCGAAGGAGTCGATGACCCCTGGCGCACCCCAGCAACTCGCGCACGACTGGGCGCTCATCCGCTCGGAGTTGCGCCGTGCCGTGCCCGATTCGACGTTTGAGATCTGGCTCGCGCCGCTCGTCCCGCGGGCGCTCGTCGACGACGTCCTGCTCGTCGCCGCGCCGGACGAGATCCGCACCTGGGTAGCAGACCGCTTCGCGCGCGTCCTACAGACGTGCGCCGCTGCGGTCATCGGGCCCGCGACCACCGTCGATGTCGTCTCGCCCGACGCCCCGATCGCGGCGTCGGCGATCGCGGGCTCGCGTCGCCTACCCAAGCCCGATGCCGCAGACGAAGCGGGGATCGCGTTCAACCCGAAGCTCACCTTCGACCAGTTCGTCATCGGCTCATCCAATCGCTTCGCTCACGCCGCGGCGCTAGCCGTTGCCGAGCTTCCGGGCCAGGCCTACAACCCGCTCTTTCTCTATGGACCGCCCGGGCTGGGCAAGACGCACCTTCTGCACGCGATCGGCAACTACGTGCGTTCGCACGGCGGCGGCCTGCGCGTCTGCGCCACGACCGCCGAGCGCTTCACGAACGAGTTCGTCGCCGCGATCGCGGCACGCGATACCGAAGCCTTCAAGGCTCGCTTCCGACACACCGACGTCCTGCTCATCGACGATGTCCAGTTTCTCCAGAGCAAGGCGAAGACCGAGGAGGAGTTCTTCCACACGTTCAACGCGCTCTACGACACGGGCAGCCAGCTCGTGATCACCTGCGACCGGTTGCCGGCTGACATGGCCGCGCTCGAGGCGCGCCTCCTGGAGCGCTTTCAATCCGGCCTCGTCGCCGAGCTGCAGCCACCGGATCTTCCCACACGGATGGCCATGCTGCGCAAGCGCGTGCAGCAGGACGGCCTGCGACTCGAAGACGACAGCGCGCTACACGCGATCGCCGGGCGCATCACCTCCAACGCCCGCGCCCTCGAGGGCGCCCTGATCCGCGTCGTGGCCTATCACTCCCTCACGAGCCGGCGCATCGACGCCGTGCTCGCCGACGAGGTCCTCGCCACCCTCTATCCGCCCGGGCGCCAGGCACGTCTGGCGCCGACGATCGATCGCGTTCAGGAACTCGCGTGCGACACCTTCTCCATCAGCCGCGAGGAGCTCGTGTCCGCGCAACGCGGCGCATCGGTCGCCTGGGCGCGCCAGGTGGCGATGTATCTCTCGCGTCAGCACACCGGCGCGAGCCTGCCCGCGATCGGCGATCGCTTTGGCGGTCGCAACCACACGACCGTCCTCTATGCCTGTCGCCGCACGGCCGCGCGCATCGCTGCCGATCCCGACGCCAAGGCCGTGGTGCGCGATCTCGAGCGCCGGCTCATGTCCTGCGACGTCGTCGACCGGCCGACTTGACAGACTCTTCCCAGTCGCGCGGCGGCCGATGGCTGCCCTGGCGCCCGCAGAATGCGAGCCTTTCGCCAGTTCTGCACATCTACACAGCCCCTATGACCCCTATCTCCCATCTGAGGTGTTCATCGTGAAGCTCGAGACGTCATGTGCCGGGCTGTTGGCACAACTCGGCGTCGTCTCGCGCGTCGCCTCAACACGGAGCGCCGTGCAGGCCCTGTCCGGCGTTCAGCTCAGCGCCCAGTCCGACGGCGCGGAGCTCCGCGCAACCGACATGGAGGTCGGACTGCGCGTGCCGCTCGCAGCGACCGTCGAGCGAGAGGGCGCGGTCGTGCTGCCGGCGCGCTTGCTGCTCGAGATCGCCCGCTCATTGCCCGGCGAGACGGCGGCGATCGAGCTGCGCGCCGCCGAGCAGGACGTCGAGATCGCCTCGGGCGCGGCGACGTTCCACATCCGCACGCTGCGAGCCGACGACTTCCCGCCGCTCCCGGAACCGGGCGGCGACACGGTGGTGTCGGTTCCCGCCGCGGCCTTCGTCGAGACGATCAACCGCGTGGCGCGCTCCGCCTCCCGCGACGAGACGCGCCCAATCCTGACCGGCATCCTCGTATCCGCCACCGGCTCGGAGTTGCGGATGGTCGCGACGGACTCCTATCGACTCAGCGTGAAGGAGACCCAGCTCGAGACGCCGCTGGACGGCAGCTTCGAAGCGAACGTGCCGGCGCGCGCGCTGCAGGAGCTCGCCCGAATCGCCCAGGCCGGTGACGCCGAGGAGCTCAAGGTCTCGGTGCGCTCCAACCAGATCGTGTTCGAGGTCGGCGGCGACGTCCTGTCCTCGCGCCTCATCGATGGTCAGTTTCCGAACTACCACCAGCTCCTGCCCGATGCCTACGAGCACGAGCTCACGCTCGCTTCCGGCGAGTTGACCGACGTCGTGCGCCGCATGAGCCTCATGGCGCAGAAGAACGCACCGCTGCGCCTGCATTTCACCGAGGGTGAGCTGACGGTCTCGGCGCAGACGCCCGACGTGGGCGAGGCACGCGAGCAGCTGCCGGTTCCGTTTGCCGGCGAACCGTTCGAGATCGGCTTCAACCCGGAGTTCCTGCGCGACGGGCTGGAGAGCGCCGAGGGCCAGGATCTGCTCTTGAAGCTCATCAGCCCCTTGCGCCCCGGCCTCATCGAGGCCGCCGACGGCAGCGGCTTCCTGTATCTGATCATGCCGATCAGGCTCAACGTCTAGGCGGGCGGGTCGCCATGCGAAGTGCGAGGCGATGATCGCGACGCGCCTTCGCCTGCGCGACTTTCGCAGCTACGTCAGCGCGGAGGTCGCCCTCGGAGCCGGGCTGACGGTCGTACACGGCGCCAACGGCGCCGGCAAGACAAACCTCATCGAGGCGCTGTACTTCGGCTGCACGGGACGCTCGTGCCGCACGTCGACCGAACGCGAGATCGTGCGCTTCGGCGCCGGTGCGGCGCGGGTCGAGGTCGACCTGCGCGACGACGAGGGCCATCCGCACGCCCTGGCGGTGGGCTTCGCGCCGGGCGAGGCCAAGCGTCTGCTCGCCGACGGCGCGCCCGTCGAGCGCCTCGTCGACGTCCAGACGCGCCCGCTCGTGGTCGTCTTCCTGCCCGACCGCCTGGAGCTCGTGAAGGGCCCGCCGGCCCTGCGCCGCTCGCACGTCGACCAGGTCGTCGCGGCGACCTGGCCTGGACGGGCTCCGACGCGCCGTGCGTACTCGCACGCGCTCGCGCAGCGCAACGCGCTGCTGGCGCGGGTGCGCAGCGGCCGGGCGGCCGCGAGCTCGCTGCCGGCATGGAATGCGGAGCTTGCGCGCCACGGGATCGCGCTGCGCGACGACCGCGCGACGGCCATCGACCTGCTGGCACCGCGATTTGCATTCCTCGCCGCCGCGCTGGGGCTGGGCGACGAGGCGCAGCTGCGCTACCGACCGCGCTCACGCGCGGTGAGCGCGGAGGAGCTCGCCGCGGAGCTCGCGGAGCGAACCGAGTCAGATCTCGAGCGAGGCTTCACCGGCCACGGCCCGCACCGCGACGATCTCGCGCTGCTGCGCGCCGGCCGGGAGCTGCGCGCGTACGGCTCCCAGGGCGAGCAGCGCCTCGGGCTGCTCGCCCTGCTGCTCGCCGAGCGAGCGTCGCTGGCCGCAACCCGCCGTTCCCCGCCGCTCATGCTGCTCGACGACGTCATGAGCGAGCTCGATCTCGAGCGCCGCACGCTGCTCGCCGAGATGCTGGGCGGCGAGGGCCAGAGCATCATCACGACGACGGACCTCGCGCACGTCCCGGGCGGGGACTCCGCGACGGTCACGCGGCTCGCGATCGCCGACGGCGTCGTCCTGCAGGACGCGGTGACGGCGTAGATGCGATCGCGCGCCCTGCGTCCCCTGCGCCCGGCCGTTGAGGCGCTTGCCGACGCGCTCGCTCCGGCGACGCTGCTCGCCGACGTCCAGCGCGTCTGGGCGGGCGCGGTCGGGCCGGTGATCGCGCGCGAGGCAAGCCCGCTGTCCGAGCGCGACGCAACCGTCACGGTGCTGTGCTCATCGGCCGTCTGGATGCAGGAGGTCGACCTCATGGGACCGGTGCTCGTGGAGAAGGTCAACGCCTCGCTCGGGGCCGAGCGGGTGCGTTCGGTGCGCTGCGTGGCGACCCGCGGACGCCACGCCTCACCGGACGATTGAGAACGTCCTCGCGGCAGATGTTTCCGGCCGCCGATTTTACGGCGTTTTGCAGGGGTTTCTCTACACACCGAGGGCCCGGCGGCGCACCTGCCTCTGGTATAGTTCCGTCAACCAGAAGCACCGGCCCCGGCCCGTCCTGGACTGACGTGGACCCGGGGCTTTCTCACGTTCGGAGGATCAGTTGGCGAAGGGCGACAGCGGGCTCGATGGCAAGACCGGGCAGACCGGCTACGACGCGCAGGACATCACCGTTCTCGAGGGTCTCGAGGCGGTTCGCAAGCGACCCGGTATGTACATCGGGTCGACCGGCGTGCGCGGTCTGCACCATCTCGTCTACGAGGTCGTCGACAACTCCGTCGACGAGGCGCTGGCCGGCCACTGCAGCGAGGTCGTCGTCACGATCCAGCCGGACAACTCCGTGACGGTGGTCGACGACGGGCGCGGCATCCCGGTGGATGTCATGGAGAAGGAGGGTCTGCCCGCCGTCGAGGTCGTCCTCACGGTCCTGCACGCCGGCGGCAAGTTCGGCGACGGCGGCGGCTACAAGGTCTCCGGCGGCCTGCACGGGGTCGGTGTCTCGGTCGTCAACGCGCTCTCTGAGCAGCTCTGGATCGAGATCCGTCGCGACGGTCACGTCTGGCGCCAGGAGTACCAGCGCGGCATCCCGCAGGGTCCGCTTGAGAAGGGCGAGCCGACGAAGGCGAGGGGCACGACGATCACCTTCCGCCCCGACGCCGAGGTCTTCGAGACGACCGACCTCGACTTCTCGACGCTCGAGCAGCGCCTGCGCGAGACGGCGTTCCTCACGCGCGGTCTGAGGATCGCGATCACCGACGAGCGCGGCGAGGGTGCCGCGGCCGAGTTTCGCTACGACGGCGGCATCGAGGACTTCGTGCGCTACCTCAACGCCAACAAGGAGCCGATCGGCCGCAAGGTCATCTTCTTCGAGGGTGCCAGCGCCGAGGGCGCGGTCGAGGTCGCGATGCAGTGGAACACCACGTACCAGGAGTCGGTGTTCTCGTTTGCCAACAACATCAACACGCACGAGGGCGGTACGCACCTGTCGGGGTTCCGCTCGGCGCTGACGACCGTCCTGAACCGCTACGCGCGTGCGCATGGGCTGCTGAAGGAGAGGGACGACAACCTCACCGGCGAGGACGTACGCGAGGGCCTGACGGCCGTCATCTCCGCGAAGCTCACCGACCCGCAGTTCGAGGGTCAGACGAAGACGAAGCTCGGCAACCCCGGCGTGGAGGGGTTCGTGCGCTCGATCGTCTACGACCGACTGACGGAGTTCCTCGAGGAGAACCCCACAGAGGGCAACGCGATCATCCGCAAGGCGGTCCAGGCGGCGCAGGCGCGCGCCGCCGCGCGCAAGGCGCGCGACCTCACGCGCCGCAAGTCGGCGCTCGAGAACTCGACGCTCCCCGGCAAGCTCGCCGACTGCTCGGTCAAGGATCCCTCGCTCGCCGAGCTGTTCATCGTCGAGGGCGACTCGGCCGGCGGCTCGGCCAAGCAGGGCCGCGACCGCAATACGCAGGCCGTCCTGCCGCTGCGCGGCAAGATCCTCAACGTCGAGAAGAGCCGCATCGACAAGGTCCTCAAGAACGTCGAGATCCAGGCGCTCATTACGGCAATCGGGACGGGTGTGCGCGATGAGTTTGATATCGCACACGCGCGTTACCATAAGATCATTCTTATGAGCGTCGATGGCGCAGAGCATGTGCTCGTGCGCGACCGCGACGGGCGGACCCGGCTTACGAAGGTCGCGGACTACATCGACCCGTGGCTTGAGCGCGCTCCGGTTTCTGGGCCGCAGGGTTATAGGAAAGTGCTCGCGGGTCAGCCGGGGGAGCTGGGCGAGGTGCTCTGCGTGGGCAGAGATGACCATGAGGTGCGATTCCGCTCAATCAAGGCGCTAATCGGTCACGAGACGGGCGAGGAACTCTACGAGGTCGCGACGCAATACGGCCGGAGCGTCCGTGTGACCGGGAACCACTCGCTGTACGTGCTCGAGGACGGCGAGCTACGCCGTAAGCGCGGCGACGAGCTCGAACGCGGTGATCGCATCGCCGCTCCGCGTACCGTGAGGCTGCCCGCGACCGCGCCGGAGCGCATCGACCTGCTGCGCGAGTTGTGGCGCGTTCCCGACGCGGCCCGGCAGGTGTGGATCCGGGGTCCGGGCGTTGAGGCATGGGGTCGCTGGAAGGTGCGCTCGGAGTACGCCGGCGATGTCGAGATGACGGCGCCGCGGGTGGACATCCCGGCCGCGGTGCGAGCCGAACTTGCGGCTCTGCGCCGGGCGAGTGGCGTCACGAACGCCGCGCTCTGCGAGCGGGTTGGCATCAAGCAGCCGGTCACCTTCTACGCTTGGGAGAAGGGCACGTCTCGACCCACGCTGCCGAGCTTCACCGCGTACGTGGACGCCGTCGGAGGTGATGTCGACGCGACGCTCACGCGCGTGAGTGTCGGCGACAGCCGCCTCGACCGTGTCTGGTCGACTCAGTATCGGGCGGCTCCGCGCAACCGCGTGCGCCCGTACGTCCGTCTCGCGGACCTCAGCGCCGATGACCTGGAGTTCTTCGATGATCGCGAGGACATCGAGCTCACACCCGAGCATTACGCGAGTGATCCCATCAACCGCTTTGTCGCAGTCGACGATGCGCTCTTGACGCTACTCGGCTTTTACCTGGCGGAGGGCTCCGGGAATCCGCGTGCCGGCATCCGCTTCGCGATTGGGAGCGGTAACGCCCATTTCGTACCCGAGATTCGGCGGGCGGCGGTGCGGGTGTTCGGGCGAATCGCGAGCCGGTACCGGTCGCACGCCCGAATCGACGAGCTGCGAATCAACAACCGCGTGGCGGCGCTGGCCTGGTGCCACGTCTTTGGGTTCAACGCCGTGACCGCGGTGACCAAGCAGATCCCCGGCCTCGTGTTCGAGGTCGGCGGGGAGCTGCGGTCGGCGTTCCTGCGGGGTTACCTTGCCGGTGATGGCTGCTGCACGCGCGGCGGCATGTTCTTCGCGACATCGTCGCGCGACATCGCCGCCGGTCTGAGTCTCCTGCTCGGCACCTACGGCGTGGTGGCCGGCATCTACCGACAAGGTGCCCCGGGGCTCACCGCGACGCTCGCGAACGGACAGGTCGTGCGCCAGCAACATCCGGCCTACACGGTGCGGGTCACCGCCAAGGAAGATCTTGTTCGTCTGTCCGCGATCTGGAGCGACCACAAGGGGGCGGCGACCATCCAGGCCAAGCTCGCCGCAGTTCGCACGACGGCACGTTCCCTGGCACAGGGTCCGGGTGACATCGCCGGACTGAGGGTCAGGTCGGTTAACCGCATACCTGCCTCTCACTCAAAGGTGTATGACTTCTCGGTGGAGCGCGACGAGAACTTCATTGCGGGACTCGGGGGACTAGTGGCGCAAAATACAGATGCTGACGTCGACGGGGCCCATATCCGTACACTCGCTCTCACCCTCCTCTTCCGTGAAATGCCCGAGCTCATCGAGGCTGGCTATGTGTATATCGCCAAGCCGCCGCTGTACAAGCTCAAGCAGGGCAGCAACGAGCGCTACGTCGAGAAGGACTCAGAGCTCGAGCAGATCCTGCTGTCCGACAAGCTCGAGAAGACGGTGGTCTCCGATCGTCACGGAACGCAGTTCAAGCTGACCGAGGCGCGCTGGCAGCGCTTCTCACGGCTGCTCAAGCAGTACGAGGGCTGGTCGGCGACGCTGCGCGCCGAGTACGGCCACGACACGGTTGGCTTTCTCGAGGAGTCCGGCGTGCTCGACGAACAGGTGGCGAGCGTCGACGCCGCGATCGAGCTGATCGAGCGCGACGGAATCGCGAACGCCCCCTACGAGACGACGCTCATCCGCCGGGACGAGGTCAACCTCATGGTGCGCGCGGTCGAGGCGAAGACGGGCTTGGCGCGCCTGTTGGCGATTCCGAAGCGTCTCTTCGACGCGCAGGACTTCCGCAACTTCACCCGCGTCCACGCGCAGCTGACCGAGATGGCCGGCAACGCGCCGTTCACCGTCAATCTCGGCGATGCCAACGAGGACGCCCTCTCCTTCCACGCGCTGCGCGAGGCCGTGCTGCTCGTTTCCCAGAAGGGGATCACGCTGCAGCGCTTCAAGGGGCTGGGCGAGATGAACGCCTCGCAGTTGCGCGACACGACGATGGACCCCTCGATGCGCACGCTGGCGCAGGTCTCCATCGCGGACGGCGCGCAGGCGGATCTGATCTTCTCGATGCTGATGGGCGATCCGGTCGAGCCGCGACGCCAGTTCATCGAAGACAACGCGCGCCTCGTCGCGAATCTGGACGTGTAGCCCATGGCATCGATCGACACGCTCAGCGGCGGCAACATCGAGCCCCGCGCGCTCGAGGACGAGATGCGCTCCGCCTACTTGGACTACGCGATGTCCGTCATCGTGGGTCGGGCCCTGCCCGATGTGCGCGACGGGCTCAAGCCGGTCCACCGCCGGGTGCTGTTCTCGATGTCCGAGAACGGCCTCGGGCCGACGCGTCCTTACCGTAAGTCGGCTTCGATCGTCGGCGACGTCATGGGCAACTACCACCCGCACGGCGACACCGCGATCTACGACGCCTTGGTCCGCCTCGCCCAGGACTTCTCGATGCGCTACGAGCTCGTCGACGGGCAGGGCAACTTCGGTTCGATCGACGACGATCCGCCAGCGGCGATGCGCTACTGCGTCGTCGGCGATACGCGCGTCGCGACTCCGCACGGCAACGTGCGGATCGCTGACCTCGCTGAGGGTCTTTCGACTGACAGCGAACGCGATCTTGAGCTGCTCGTGCACGATCGCCTCGGCCGTCCCGCTGTCGCGTCGAAGATCTTCCACTCGGGCGACCACCCGACGCTGCGCCTGCGCACGCGCGAGGGCTACGCACTCACCGGCACGCACAACCACCCGGTTCTGTGCCTCGTTGACACGCTCGGCGTACCTCTTCTTCTGTGGAAGCAGCTCGACGAGATCGCACCCGGCGACCGAGTGCTGATCTCGCGCACGCCGCGCGTTCCAGGCGAGGAGCTCGACAGCGACGAGCGCGGCCTCGCGGAGCTGCTCGGGGCCTTCGTGTCCGAGGGCTTCGTAAGCGCAACGCGGGCGGGCTTCAACAACATCGACCACGAGTTCTTCGATCGCGTACTCGCCGCGTATGACCGCCACGTCGGAGGCGCCCGCTACGTCTACGAGCGCACGATCCGGTCGGGCAGCCGGCTACGCGAGTTGGACATCCAGAATCTGTCGAGCCTGCGCGCGTCCCCGCTCGGGTGTCTCATCGGCCACGCGAGCGCCAGCAAGCACGTGCCCGAACGCGTGTGGCGCGGCTCGGCCGCGTTCAAACGCGGGTTCTTGCAGGCACTGTTGACCGGCGACGGCTCGTCCTCGCTGCTGCCGCGCAGCACGATTCAGGTTTCCTACTCGTCGTATAGCGAGCGGCTCGCGCACGAGGTTCAGCGGCTGTTGCTGGAGTTCGGCGTGATCAGCCGGATCTGCGGCCCGACCTCACGGGGGGAGCACAAGGTCGTCATCACAAACCGGCGCGACGCGCGCCGGTTCGAACAGCGGATCGGATTCCTGGGCGCGAAGCAGCGCAAGCTGCGCCGCGACCTCGCGACCGTCCCGCTCACAAGCCGCGCGTTGAGCCATGACCACGTCCCGTTCCTGGCGAAGTACATTCGCGAGACGGGCGGCGCGCGCTGGACCGAGCGCGACTGGTTGCGCAAGCACAACGTCGACCGCATCGAGCGCTGGGAGCGCGACCGCGTAGCGATCATGGAGCGCATCTCGTCGGAGGAAACGCGCCGCGTCGTCGAGCCGCTCGTCACCGGCGACTACTACTACGCGTCCGTTGCGTCCATCGAGGACGCGGGCGTCGCGCCGGTCTACTCGCTGCGCGTCGACACCGACGATCACTCGTTCCTCACGGACGGCTTTGTCAGCCACAACACCGAAGCCCGCCTCGAGCGCGTGGCGATGGAGATGCTGCGCGACCTCGATGCGGACACGGTCGACTTCGTGCCCAACTACGACGGGCGCAAGCAGGAGCCGACGGTGCTGCCGGCGCGGTTCCCCAACCTGCTCGTCAACGGCTCGTCCGGGATCGCGGTCGGGATGGCGACGAACATCCCGCCGCACAACCTGCGCGAGGTCGCCAACGCCGTCATCGCCTACATCGACGATCCGACGATCGAGACGGGCGCGCTGATGCGCCACATGCCCGGACCGGACTTCCCGACCGGCGGGATCATCCTCGGCCGCGGGGGCATCCTCGATGCCTACGAGACCGGCCGCGGGCGCGTGCGGGTGCGCGGCAAGGCGCACATCGAGGACATCGGCCGCGGCAAGGAGGCGGTCGTCGTCACCGAGCTGCCCTACGCCGTCAAGAAGGGCGGCGACACCGGTCTGATGGTGAAGATTCGCGACCTCGTCATCGAGAAGAAGATCACTGGGATCTCGAACCTCGAGGACCACTCGTCCGAGCGTGGCGGGATGCGGGTCGTCATCGAGCTCAAGCGCGACGAGATCCCAGAGGTCGTCCTCAACCAGCTCTACAAGCACACGCCGCTGCAGGCGACGTTCGGCGTGAACATGGTCGCGCTCGTCGAGAACGTGCCCCGCACGCTCGCCCTGCGCGACGTGATCAGGCACTACGTCGCCCACCAGCGCGAGGTCATCGTGCGCCGCACCAAGCACGAGCTGCGCGTGCTCGAGCGGCGCGTGCACGTGCTCGAGGGCCTGCTCATCGCGCTCGACAATCTCGACGCGATCATCGAGCTCATCCGCGCCTCGCGCGATCGCGAGTCGGCGCGCGGGCAGCTCGTCGAGCGCTTCGCGCTGACCGAGATCCAGGCGTCGGCGATCCTCGACCTGCGCCTGTCGCAGCTGACGGCGCTCGAGGCCGACGCGATCAAGACCGAGCACGCCGACAAGGTCGAGCGCATCGGTGAGCTGCGCGCGATCCTCGGCGACGAGTCGAAGGTGTTCGAGATCATCAAGGAGGAGCTCGAGGAGCTCGCCGACCGCTTCGGCGACGAGCGGCGCACGATCATCACGGACTCCGAGGATGAGATCGACATCGAGGATCTCATCGCCGAGCAGCAGATGGTCATCACGATCACGCGCTCGGGCTACATCAAGTCGCTGCCGCTGACGACCTACCGCGCGCAGCAGCGCGGCGGCCGCGGCGTGACCGGCATGGACATGAAGGACGGCGACTACATCGAGCACCTGTTCATCTGCTCGAGCCACGACTACCTGCTGTTCTTCTCCAACCGCGGGAAGGTCTACCGCTCCAAGGTCTACGAGCTGCCGGAGGCGTCGCGCACCGCCAAGGGCCGCGCGCTCGTCAACGTCCTGCCTTTGCGCGAGAGCGAGCGGATCCAGTCGGTGCTGGCCACGCGCGACTTCAGCGAGGGCAAGTACGTCGTCTTCGCGACGAAGCGCGGCATCGTCAAGAAGACCGAGTTCCTCGCCTACAACACGCCGATCAAGGCCGACGGGATCATCGCGATCAAGGTCCGCGACGACGACGAGCTCGTCAGCGTGCGCCGCACGAGCGGCGCGGACGACATCCTCATGGTCTCGCGCAAGGGCCAGGCCGTGCGCTTCAACGAAGCCGACGCGCGGCCGATGGGCCGCGACACCTCCGGCGTACGCGGCATGAACGTCGAGCAGCCCGACAACGAGGTGCTCGTCATGGACGTCGCGCGCGACGACCAGGAGCTGCTAGTCGTGACCGAGAACGGCTTTGGCAAGCGCACCTCGATCGCCGAGTACCGCAAGACCAAGCGCGGCGCGATGGGCGTCGGCACGATCAAGCTGACCGAGGAGAAGGGCGCGCTCGCCGGCGCGCTCGTCGTCCGCGAGCACGAGGAGCTCGTCTTCATCTCCCAGAGCGGGATGGTCCAGCGGACCGCCGTGCGCGGCATCAGCCGCTACGGGCGGCTGGCCCAGGGCGTGCGTCTGATGAACATGAAGGACGACGATCTCGTCTCCGCTGTGGCGCTCGTGGTCGAGTCGGCCAACGGCGAAGGGGGCGTCGCCGCGCTCCTGTCGCCCCATACCCCGGGCGGGCCCGCGCCCGCGTGAGATCTGCCTCTACCACCGTCGGCGCCGTTCGCTACTCTGCACGGACCAGAGAAAGGAGGTGGTCCGAATCAGCTCAAGTTCTTACGGGACCCTGGAGGTGACCGGCCGCTAGGTCGGAAGGCTGGCTCCGCCCAGCGAATCCATACCGGGCCACCCCCGAGCAGGGACGCCGGACTGGTCCCGCCGGCTGTAGGTGAAGCACGTCCAGCTCGGGCCCTAGTTCCAGTCAGGTAGTTGTGCGAGAGGCGCCCTCGGGGCGCCTCTCGTGCGGTCGGGTTCCCCGTCGCGGCGCGGCGTCGGCGGTGTTGTGGGGTCGGTGCGGATAGAAGGGGACCGGATCGGGTCCGTTCGGACGAGCTCCTCCCGGCCCCCTTCCACCGCACCGACCCACCAGCACCGGCCGGCGGGGCGGGCGCCAGGTTGGTCGTCCGCGTCGCGGCCTGGCGGGCAGCCGGCGTTGGTGTCGGGTGCGCTGTTGCGCGAACGTTCTCAGGAGCGCGCTCGCGATGAGGTCGCGGACCTCATCGCGCCCGCTTGGGTTCGGTGTGACTGTGCTGCTTTCGTCGATTTTCGGCACTCTGCGGCCGGGAGAACCCAGCCGTTGAGCTGTCGTGGCGAACACGGGGCGCATAGCGCACTTCGCGCGACACGATGCCCGTTCGGCGCCGGTCAGCGGGCGGTCGTGTCGCCTATGCCGCGCCATAGGCAGCAACTTCGACAGAACCCGCGACGCGCCTGCGAACAGTGCC
>JALZJA010000614.1 GCA_030860005.1 Actinomycetota bacterium | reverse complement strand
CCGCGACAGTTCCCGGCCCTGCCGCGAGCGTGGGCACACACGCACAAGCTGCACAAAGTCGCAAAACGCCAGCAACCACGGGCGATGACGGCCCATCCGTGTGACCACCAACTGCGGAACTCGGGCTATCTGTACTTCGACAATGGCCGCATTGATCATCGCGTTCTTATGTCAGCGCTCGTAGCGGGCGAGTTCCTCGTCTAGCCGGCGGGCATCAGCGCTGCTCAGCGCCGGAGCATTGCTGTCGCCGAGGCCCGCGGGCGTGTGCCGGCGCCACCGCGGCAGCAGCAGCGCGAGTGCGGCGGCGAGGCCCACCACGAGTGTGATCGGGATGGCGTATGCGGTGATCCCGAAGCCGTCGCCATCGGGCAGTGCGAGAACGTCCTCGCCGTACTCGGCGACAAGCGCCGCCTTGATCTGCTGTTTGTTGCGGCCGCGGTCGATCAGCGCGCGGATGAGCTCGCGTTCCCGCGTGGCCTGCGGGCTCTCAGCGATGTTCAGCGGGATCTTGCAGGTCACGCACATGACTTCGTCCTCGATGTCGACGAGGGAGGCACCCGCCGCCGATACGGACACCGGTGCCAGCAGCGCCGCTACGAGCGCGAACAGCACCGCGGTGCGTCTCATTCCGGCACCGTGATCAGTGTGGGGCCAGCGGCCCCGGTTGTACTCGTCAATCACGCCGCTCATCCTGGCCCGGAGCGTCGCCGCCCTCGCTGCGACATGGAAGGAGGGCACCCCTGACCCTCGCTCGAGCTCTGGCCTTTGCGTCCGTGAGCGCCAACGGGGCGCCGGGTTGGCGGTCGGCCCCGGGTGGTGGTCCGTCGAGGCCGGTATCGAAGCGCAGTCCGCTTCGCCGGCCAACGCGCCCTGGCCAGCTGCGCACTCGCCCGAGCGCGCTGGCGAGGGCGTCGATGGTGCGCCATTTGACCTGGCGAAATGGGTACATGAACGGGCATCCAGAGCCTCGCGTGTACAGGACGTCGGATTCTTCGAAGAGTCCGACGGCGTCGAACATCTCCTCCTGAAAGGTGCGGCAGTTCTCCGCGGGTTGTCTGAGCCACCACCACTGCCAGCGAAACCCTCCGACGTAGCTTTGCGAGAACGCGCGAATGTCAGCGCGGACCTCGTCGTCGCTCTTGTCGACGATCAGCGTGGGATGAAACCAGTGGTCGGGCTCGTCGCCGTGGTAGGCGTCGCGTGTCGGCGTTCCCCCCGCCGGGGTGCCGACCCCGTTCAGGCAGCCGCCGCTGCCCAGCAGCGCGCCGCGCCACCCCATCGGGCAGGGACTCGGCCACCAGCCATAGCTTTCTCTGTCGTCGAGCTCGATCCACCAGTGTCCCCATGTGTTGGGCAGCCGCGGATCGATCCGCTTGACGACCGCGAAAGTCAGGACGCGGGAAATGGGTCCTGGCGCGCGGTCACGCCCGGCGGCGGATTCCGCGGACGCTGACGGCGATCTCGCGTCCTCGCGCACGCTGGTGTCGGTCCAGGCCAGCGGGCTGCGCGGGCCAGCTTGTTGGCGGCGGTCGGCCGTGGTGGGCGATGGTGTCACGGCCGCCTACTTGCCCTTCTTCTGTTTTTTGTCTTTGTTTTTCTTGTCCTGCTTGTCGCGGCCCTTGTTGCGCTTGTCGGTTGCCTTGTCGATCGCTCTGGCCTTTTTCTGCGCCTCGTGCAGCTGGCGCTTGTGCTTACGACGTTGCTTTCGGGAGATCTCGGGGACGTCCTCGTCGCGCGCTTGGCCGGTCATAGCGCTAACTGCGAGAGCCGGGGCTGGTGCTGGAATCGGAGAGGGCACGAGCGTCGCGTTGTGGTCAGGCGAGCTCAGCGTGTCGCTGAGACGCAGATCGAGGGGTAGCCGCGAGCGACATATCTTGCCGCCAGGACGGTGAATGACGCCACCTCGAGCTCATCGCGAGGATCGAGGGGACGAAACGCGCTGCGCGGCCCGGCGGACGAGCCGGCGGCTGCAGCCAGCGGCGCGTAGAGCGTGCCCACCAGGCGCGTGCGCGGCCAGGTCGGCGTGACGACGACGACGCGCCCCCCGGGACACAGCACGCGGCGCGCTTCAGCGAGGATCTGCCGGCGTGCCGCGCCGTCGACGACGTGCAGCAGGTAGGCGGCCGTCACGACGGAGAAGGTGCTGTCGGCGAAGCGCAGCCGGCGCGCGTCACCGGTCTGTAGCGACCACGCCGGCGGGAGCGCCCCGGCCTGGTTGAGCATGGCTGCGGACTCGTCGACGCCGGTTGCGCTGGGCGGCCGGTCGGGGCGCTGCGCGAGCTCGCGCAGCACCGCGCCGGTGCCGGTGCCGATGTCGAGCACGACGTCGTCGGGGCGCGCGGCGGCGAGATCGACGGCAGCCGCTACCGCTGCGCGCTCGAGCGGCAGCTGCCAGTCATAGGCGCGAGCCAGGTGGCTCCAGTGCATGGGGCGTTTGGTTTCCTGCAGCTGTGCCAGGCGGGCGCATGGGGCATCGTGGTGGTGGCCGATCGCCGCGCAGACCTTACCACTACGCGGTGTAGTATGGGGCCGGAGCCCCAGCGCGGACGTGGGCCGGATCATGCACCGCAGCTGCGGATATCCTCGAGGCGTTGCGCGGCCTCGCGGCCGACGAGCGATGAAGGAGCGTGCATGATCGAAGCCCAGCGGCCGAAGAGCGATCGAGACGAGGTGTTCTTGGAGCTCACCAAGTCGGTCTGCCCGGTGTGCAAGGCGGTGATCCATGCCGAGGTCAACGTCCGCGACAACCGGGTGATCATGCGCAAGCGCTGCCGCGAGCACGGTGAGTTCGAGGCGCTCATCTACTCCGACGCGCAGCTGTACATGAGCCAGCTGCGCTTCAACAAGCCCGGGACGTTGCCGCTACAGTTCCAGACGGAGGTCAAGGACGGCTGTCCGCTCGACTGCGGGCTGTGCCCCGAGCACAAGCAGCACTCGTGCTTCGCGCTGATCGAGGTCAACACCAACTGCAACCTCGACTGCCCGATCTGCTTCGCCGATTCGGGTCATCAGCCCGACGGCTATCAGCTCACGCGCGAGCAGGTAGAGCTGATGCTCGACACGTTCATCGCGGCCGAGGGCGAGCCCGAGGTGCTGCAGTTCTCCGGCGGCGAGCCGACGATTCACCCGCAGATCATCGAGTTCGTGGAGATGGCCCAGGCGCGTTCGATCGGGACCGTCATGATCAACACCAACGGGATCCGGATCGCCCGCGACAAGCGATTCGTCACCGAGCTTGCGCGGCTCAAGCCGCACATCTACCTGCAGTTCGACGGCTTTGAGGAGGCAACGCATCGCGCGATCCGGGGCAAGGACCTGCGCGAGGTCAAACAACGCGCGCTCGACCGCTGCGCGCAAGCCGGCGTGAAGGTCACCCTGGTGGCGGCGATCGAGCGGGGCGTCAACGAGCACGAGGTCGGTGCGATCGTGCGCCACGGGATCGCGCACCCGGCGGTCACGTCGATCGTGCTTCAGCCGGTGACGCACGCCGGACGTCATCTGCAGTTCGATCCCCTGGACCGGCTCACGAACCCTGACGTGATGAAGCTGATCGTCGATCAGGTGCCGCAGTGGTTTGCGATGTCGGACTTCGTCCCGGTGCCGTGCTGCTTTCCGACCTGCCGTTCGATGTGTTACATGCTCGTCGACGGCGAGCAAGCGATCCCGTTCGCGCGCCTGCTGGATGTTGAGGACTACTTGGACTACGTCGGCAACCGCGTCAATCCCGACCCGGATCTGCGACGCGCGGTGGAGCAGATGTTCTCGTCGTCGGCGTTGCCGGGGGCCGAGCAGGCGTTGTTGATGTGCGAATCGTGCGGGATCGACCTGCCGGAGGCGCTGAAGAACCTGCGTGAGAACTTCTTCATGATCGCCGTGCAGGACTTCCAGGACCCCTACACGCTCAACGTGCGCCAGCTGATGAAATGCTGCATCCAGCAGATCACCCCTGACGGCCGGCTGATCCCGTTCTGCGCCTACAACTCGGTTGGCTATCGCGAGCAGGTCCGCGAGCAGATGTCCGGTACCGAGGTCGCGCCCGTGGTCCCCAACGCCACGCAGCTGCAGCCGCTGCTCGAGTCGACGCGCTACGGGTCGAAGACCGTCGCCGGCAACGGCAACGGTGCCCCGATCGATCGCACGAACATCGGCAGGCGCCTGTAGCGATGACGCTTGCGCCCGAGGAGGTGAAGTCCTGCTGCGCGAGCGCGTACTCCAGTTCGGCGGCGCGCTGGCTGCTCGGCGACTCGTTTCATCCCGGCGGAGCGCGCCTGACGTCGCGGCTGGGCCGCGCGCTGCAGGTCGGGCCCGGGAAGCTCATCGTCGACGTCGCGAGTGGGCCGGGTATGAGCGCGCTGCAGGTCGCGCGTGACACCGGCTGCGATGTCATCGGCGTCGACCTGGCGGCTGAAAGCGTCGCCGCTGCGACGCTCTCAGCCGCGGCGGCAGGGCTGTCGGAGCATGTCCGGTTCGTGCAGGGCGACGCCGAAGCGCTTCCGCTGGCAGACGGGACGGCCGACGGGGCGCTGTGCGAGTGCGCGCTGTGCACGTTCCCCGACAAGACCATGGCGGCACGAGAGCTCGCCCGCGTTCTCAAGTCGGGCGCCCGCGTCGCGATCTGCGATATCACCGCCCTGCCCGGTGAGCTGCCGCCACAGCTGACGACCCTGCAGGCGTGGGTAGCCTGCATCGCCGACGCTCGCCCGCTTGATGAGATCGCCTCGCTGCTGGAGGACGGCGGCCTCGTCGTAGAGACCACCGAGTGCCACGACAGCGAGCTGGGCACGATGCTCGACCGCATCGACGCTCGGCTGTCGGCGGCCAGCATGCTCGGCCCCGGCCTGCTCGGCGACCGCCTGACGAACGGACGGGAGCTCGTGATCGCGGCGCAGGACGCGCTTGCGCGCGGCCTGCTTGGCTACGGCGTCGTCGTCGCGCGGCGCCCGTGACCAAGCGCGACATCAGGCCGCGCTTGATGCGTCGAGCGATCGGTGTCGCGGCGGCGATCGCCAGCGCGGCTACGGGCTATCTGCTTGTCGTCCGCGGAGCGCTGACGCTGGATCTCGGACTCGGCCGCCGCATACGCCCGCTGGGACCGATACGCCTGAGCATCGCCGCGACACCCGACACCGTGTTCGATGTCATCGCCGCGCCCTACCTGCAAAAGACGCCGCGGGCAATGCAAGCAAAGCTCAACGTGCTCGAGCGCGGATCTGACATGGTCCTCGCGGCGCATCGCACGCCGCTCGCCGGTCCTCTGGGCGCTCGTCTGAGCGTCACGACAGTCGAGACCGTTCGCTTCGAACGACCCCAGCGCGTCGCGTTCCGGCTGCTGCGCGGGCCGGTCCCGCACCTGACCGAGACCTTCAAGCTGCACCGCACCGACGACGGCACCGAGCTCGAGTACGCAGGAGAGCTTGGCACCGACCTCTGGCGCCTTGGCAGCTGGTGGGGCGCGTTAGTCGCGGCACCGTGGGAGCGCACCGTACGCGAGTCGCTGTCATCGATTCGAGCGGAGTCCGAACGGCGCGCCCGCGGCCGAAAGACGGCCGCATGACGGCCCACGCCTGTCCATCAGCTGCGGCGCATCTGCCCGACGCCGCGCTTGACGATCAGGACCAGCGCCGCTCCCGCGATCACCGGGCCAGCGACCATCGCGAAGGCGCATAACTGCGCTGCGAGGATCGCGAGCGAGATCCCGCCGTGCGGGATCGCAGTGGCGGTGGCGGCCGCGAGCACCGCGATGGTCCCCACGGTCACCAGGCTGGCGGCCAGCACGGGGCGCTTCCTGCGCAGTGTCGGACGGCGGCCTCATCGGCGGCCATCTCCGCCATCGCCATGTACCGGTCTGCGACCGAGCGCATGATCGGCAAGAAGAACAGCGCGTCGCGCAGCACCGTGCTGAGCAACACGCGCAGCGGGTCGCGTCGCGTCGCATGATGGCTCTCGTGCGCCAAGACCGCGTCGAACTCGCTGCGGTCTAACGCCGACACGGCACCGCTGGACAGATAGATCCGGGGGCGCAGCAGCCCGATACAGAACGCCTGCGGGCGCGAGTCAGCGAAGACCTCGGCGCTCACGCTACCCGACCGTACGCGGTCGAGCACGTGCAGGCGACGCCGCAGCCGTCGCTGCGAGCGATGGTGGCGTACCACCGCACGCGCTCCGCGAAACCCGGATGCCACACCGAGGCTCGCCAGCGCGGTCACAAGGATCGCCGGGGCGGAGGTGAACAGCAACAAGCGCTGGCAGGCGTCGGCGAACTCGTCAAATGTCGGCAGCGCGGGCGCAACGGCACGTTGCACGACGGCGAGCGCTGCGAGCAGCGTGAGAACTCCCGCGGAACCCACAGCCAACGAGAAGCGGTAGAAGCGAGTAGCGCTGACGCCGGCGCTAATCACGGCGGGCCATGCGCCGCAGCTGCTGTCGGCGCACGGGGTCGAGGCTCTGGACCTGCCGGGTGAAGTGAAGCAGCGCCGTATCGCCGAACTCATCGACGAGCGCCTGTACCTCCACGCGCGCTCGCGCCTCGTGGTATTGCTCACGGCTGTAACGCGGGCTGTAGACATCGGTGCGCCCGTCCCGCTCGCGCTCCAGGATGCCCTTGCGGTGTAGCCGACCCATGATCGTCATGATCGTCGTGTAGGCCAGCTCCTTGCTTGCGTGCGCGTTGATGTCTGAGAGGATCTCGCGGACCGTTGCCGTGTCGCGGTCCCAGACGGCGGCCATCACCTTGCCCTCGAGCTCGTGCAACGGCGGCGGCGTCCTGTCCTCAGCGCTCACGGGTTCATCGTAGCTGCGCAGCAAGTCGGCGTTCAGCGCGATGGACAGTCCTCACACTTACGGTGCCGATGCGCGAGACGCCGAGGCCGCACGGGGCATGTCGCGCTGGTGCGCGCTGGATCGCAGGCCAGTACTACACTCAGTCGTTGCCGCCCTGCGGGCGCGCCCGCCATGTACCGCCGTCGCCCTTCTGTCGCCTCGCCGTGTCCACGCTGCTGGCGGGGCTTGTCGCGCTGTGCGTCGCGCCCGCCGCGTTCGGACACGCGTCGTTCTTGGGCTCCGCGCCGCAGCCCGGAACGCGTCTACAGGCGTCCCCGCAGCGGGTCGTGCTGTCATTCACCGAGCCGCTCAATCGTCAGCTGACGAAGGTCAGGCTGGTGCGCGCCAAGGGCGGCGCGGGCGTCGCCGCGCGAGTGAAGGCGCCGTCGCGGCGCCAGGTGCGGCTCATCGCGTCGCGCAAGCTGCGCCGCGGCGCCTACCGCGTCAAGTGGCACAGCGTGTCGACCGAGGACGGCCACGCGCTGGAGGGTTCCTTCTCGTTTGGGGTGGGGGCCGCGGCGGCCGGCGGCGGCCACGCGATCGAGCAAAGCCCGCTCGCACGCGGTGGAGCGGTGCGCGTCGCCACGCGCCTGGCGCTGTACGTCACGTTGTTGCTGTTCGCCGGCGCACTGCTGCTTGCCGTCATCCT
This sequence comes from Actinomycetota bacterium, assembly GCA_030860005.1. Lineage (GTDB taxonomy): Bacteria > Actinomycetota > Thermoleophilia > Solirubrobacterales > Solirubrobacteraceae > CADCVQ01. The sequence goes on along the minus strand of JALZJA010000614.1, from coordinate 777 downwards.
CGGCCGCGCTGGCGAGACATGGCTTGTCCCGCGCGCGCTGGAGGCGATCCCCGGCGTCGATGTGGCTGCGATCGCTGCGCGTGAGCGCTCGATCGTCACCGATCTGGGGATCTTCGCGACCGCCGGAGCGGCCGCTGCCGCGCTGGCGCAGGCAACCGACGCAGCGCAGGGCATCTCCGCGGCCGGGCTGCGCGCGTTCCTGTTGACCAACGTCGCGGGCCTCGGACGGCTGGCCGTGATCGTGTTGGTGCTGGCGGCACTGGTGCTGTGCCGGCGGCGCCCGTGGCCGGCGGCCGCACTGGCCGCACTGGCGTTGCTGTCAGTGGCCGTCTCGGGGCACGCCAGCTCGGCGTCCCCGCGCATCCCGGCCATCCTCAACGACTGGGTGCATCTGCTCGCCGGTTCGATCTGGCTTGGCGGGATCGGCCTGATCGTGCTGGTGTGGAGACAGACGCTGCGCCGCGGCGCCCGGCCGCTACGGGTCGCGGTCACGCGCGAGGTGCTGCCGCGCTTTGGGCGCATCGCGCTGCCGGCGTTCGCAGCGGTCAGCGCGAGCGGCGTTGTCAGCCTGCTGGTGCAGCTCGGTGAGCTCAACAATCTGTGGCAGACCGCCTACGGTCGTGTCCTGCTGGTCAAGATCACGCTGGTCGCACTGATCGCGCTGGCCAGCTGGTGGCACGCCATGCGGCTGCGACCACGCCTGCTCAGAGCCTCGGACCCGGCTGAGCACATCGAGCGCCGCCACTGGCGGCTGCTGGGCACCGAGCCGCTGCTCGG
>JALZJA010000516.1 GCA_030860005.1 Actinomycetota bacterium | reverse complement strand
GGTCAGTACATCGACGTCGCCGCGAGCGTCAAGGACGCCGGAGGCCTGCGCAAGCTCCACGGCCTGAAGACGGGGCGCTTGATCGCGGCGAGCGTGCTCGTGCCCCTCCACCTCATGGGCACGTCCGGGGCTGCCACACTTCCGTATGAGAATTACGCGGAAGAGCTCGGCGTGCTCTTCCAGATAGTCGACGACATCCTCGACGTGACCGGCTCGGACGCCGAGCTTGGAAAGCCACATGGATCTGACGAGCGACACGGAAAGCTCACGTACGTATCCCTCTTCGGGCTTGATTGCGCCCGGGAGCTTGCTGTCGACTCACACAGCAAGGCGCGCGCAGCGCTTGCTTCCATCGAAGGCGACACCCGTGACCTCGAATTGATCACCGACTTCATCCACACGAGACAAACATGAGCGACACAGAGGCGACCAGCTCACCGACCGCGGATGCCCGGCTCCTCGACGCGATCCACGGCCCCGCTGACCTAACGGGGCTAGAGGACGCGCAGCTCACGCAGGTCGCCCAGGAGGTCCGCGAGGACATCATCGACGTCATCGGCGAGATCGGCGGCCACTTCGGCGCCAATCTCGGCACCTGTGAGCTGGCCACGGTCCTCCACGCGCTCTGCGACTCGCCGCGCGACAAGATCCTCTGGGACGTCGGCCACCAGGCCTACCCGCACAAGGTCCTCACGGGGCGCCGCGACCAGCTCCCGACGATCCGCAAGTACGAGGGCCTCGCGCCGTTCTGCGCGATCGCCGAGTCCGAGCACGACATCATGGGGGCCGGCCACGCCTCGACCTCGATCGGCTACGCCGTCGGGCTCAAGGAGGGCATGAGGCGCGCCGGCGATCCCGGCGACGGGAAGGTCGTCGCGGTCATCGGCGACGGCGCGATGACCGGCGGCGTCGCGTTCGAGGCGATCCATCAGGCCGGCGGCATGGGCCTGCCGCTCGTCGTCGTGCTCAACGACAACGGGATGTCGATTGCGCCCAACGTCGGCGCGCTGTCGCGCTACTTCAACCGGGTGCGACTGAACCCGAAGCTCTGGCACACGCGCGAGAACGTCGAGGAACGGCTCTCCGACTTGCCCGGGCTGGGCCCCAAGTTCGAGCGCTTCGGCCCGATGATGAAGGAGTCGATCAAGGCCTTCTGGGCGCCGGGCCTGTTCTGGGAGGAGCTCGGCTGGGCCTACACCGGCGTCATCGACGGCCATGACGTGCGCGCGCTGCGCGATGCCCTGCACAGTGCGTTCGCCGCCGAGCGGCCGGTCGTCGTGCACGTGGCGACGGTCAAGGGCAAGGGCTTCGCGCCCGCCGAGGAGGGCGGCCTGGAGGGCATGGAGCGCTGGCACGCCGCCAAGCCGAAGTCGATCGCCAACCGCGCGCCGACGAAGATCGAGCCCGCGTCGCCCGGCGCGGCATGCAGGCCGCCGCAGTACACCCAGGTCTTCGGCGACGCGCTCGTGCTCGAGTGCCGGCGCGATGACCGCGTGGTCGCCATCACCGCGGCGATGAACTCCGGCACCGGCCTGAACATCCTGCAGAAGGCGATGCCCGACCGCTACTTCGACGTCGGGATCGCCGAGCAGCAGGCGATCCTGTTTGCTGCGGGCCTCGCGCTCGAGGGCGTCAAGCCGGTCGCTGCGATCTACTCGACGTTCCTTCAGCGCGCGTTTGACCAGGTCGTCCACGACGTCTGCCTGCAGAAGCTCAACGTCGTCTTCGCGATGGACCGCGCCGGCCTCGTCGGCGATGACGGCCCGACGCATCACGGCGTCTTCGACATCGCCTACATGCGCTGCCTGCCGCACATGACGCTCATGGCCCCGCGCGACGAGGCGATGCTCGTGCACATGCTGCACACGGCGCTGTGCTACGACGACGGCCCGATCGCGCTGCGCTACCCGCGCGGGGAGGGCACCGGCGTCCGGCTGCCCTCGATCCCGGTGCCGATCGAGATCGGCACCGGCGAGATCCTGTGCGAGGGCACCGGCAAGGTCGCGATCGTCGGCTACGGCAGCGGCGTCGGCAAGGCCCTCGAGGCCGCGGTGCTGCTCGCCGGGCGCGGCATCGACGTCACGGTCGCCGACGCCCGTTTCGCAAAGCCGATCGACGCTGCGCTCATGGGTCAGCTCGCCTCCGAGCACGAGCTGCTCGTGACGGTAGAGGAGGGCGTCCTCGCGGGCGGCTTTGGCAGCGCCGTCTGGGAGACGCTCAACGATGGCGTCGCGAGCGACGCGCGCATCCTGCGGATCGGCCTGCCCGACCGTTACGTCACGCACGGCACGCCGGCGATCCTGCATTCCGAGGTCGGCTTCACCGGCAAGCGGATCGCCGACCGGATCGCGGCCGCGGTCGGGCAGCGCGCGGCGGCCGAGGCGTAGGTGTTGTCGTCAAGGCGCACCTGGGCCGACTCGGTGCTGCTGACGACATGCGCGTTTCATGACGATCGTCCCGGCGCCCTGCCCGCTGCGTAACCGGTGTGGGCGTTTGCTGAGCGGCTGAGGGCGGGTTGACCAACGAACAGCATCGA
>JALZJA010000079.1 GCA_030860005.1 Actinomycetota bacterium | reverse complement strand
CGGCGTCGCGGCAGCGGTGTAGGCAGGCGTCCGGGATCGCTCGCGCGCCGCGCGGGATGTGGGTGTCGCTGATGATCGCGAGGCGCACGACGAGCCCGAGGCTATTGCGTCGTGCTGCCCGCCCCCGTTGCACCGCAGGCGGTGATCGCCGCGACGATCGCCCGCTGCACCTTCGCCGTCGGCTGGCCCTTCGCCGTCAGGCTCGAGCTGAGCTCCTCGTCGCTGATCGAGGAGCGCAGCTTCTCGATGGCGCAGTCGATCACCGACCGCGGCAGGCCGTCCTGGCGCGCACCGCGCCGGATCTGCGCCTCGAAGGTCTCGCGCACGACGGATCGGTTGCCGGGGCCCTCGCCGCTGCGCGCCAGCGTCAGGCACGGAGCCAGCAGCTTGGCGATCTCCTCGTCTGATCCCTCGCGCTCGCCGATGGCGTCATAGCCAAAGCGCTTGATCTTGTCGTCGGGCTGATCGGTGATGAGCTTCGTCGCGCAGGCGCGGACGTTGGGCTTGTTGAAGGTCTTGTCCTTCTCGAGCTCGGTCTCCAGCCCGGTCTTGAACACCGAGCGCAGCAGGTCGGCGCCAAGATCGTCGATCGTCCACTCGCCGTCCTCCTTGCGCACTTCGACGGTCCCGGCGACGGCGTCGAGGTCGCCGCCGACGAACCGGCTGCGCGCGGTCCCCGCGTTCCCGTCGACCGTGACGCCCGAGACGGAGACATCGGTCGGCGGCTTGTCCTCCGGATCGGGCTTCTCGGCCTTCATGCACTGCGCCACGCCGCCGTAGACGCGCGTGACGAAGCTCTCGGAGGCGAGCTGCTCGCACGTCACCTTCGCGTCCTGCGTCGTGAAGGCGCGCTCGACGACACGCGCTATCTCGGACCTGTCGTCGTCGTCCGAGCTGGCGCTGCCGCCGCCGTCGTCACCGCAGGCGGCGAGGGAGAGCGCGAGGAGGGACAAGGCGGTGGGGATGGACGAGCGTCGCAGCACAGTGCTCCTTGAGATCGCGGTGACGGATCCGGCTACCCCGTGGAGCGCCATTATCGCCGCATGCCCGCCGCATGCCCCGGCGCTCGGCCAACGGGTTAGCCTGCGCGCGAGCCGCTCCATGGTCCAAGCCGTCACCGACACGAGCTGCAGCGTCTTCGGCGCGCTCTCCGCGCCGCTTGACCCGGACGCCATCCATCGCTTCGTCGTCGGCGAGGACGAGGCCGTGCGCGCCCTGAGCGCCGACGAGGCGAGCGCCGAGCTCGGCGATCCCTTCGCGACGCTGGTGCTGCTGAGGGGCGTGTTTCCGCACACACCGGTCCAGACGCTGGACACGCTCAGCCGTGCCGCCATCCACAGCGGCTTCGCGCTGCCGCGCAAGCCGACGTTCTTCGTGCTCGGCGAGGGCAGCCAGCTGCCGGTCAGCGAGGCCACGCGGAGGGCGGAGCGCAACGTGCGCTTCCTCGCCGCGGTCGGGAGCGGCGACGAGGGACCCGACGTGCTCATCAGCGCGTTCGACCCCGAGCACGGCGACGTCGAGCTCATGGCGTGGGACCCGCGCGCCGGCGGCTTCAACTTCTACCGCACCGTCGGCCCCAGCTCGGCCTGGGTGTTCGCGGGCAACTCGGCCCACGCGCTCGCCCCGGCGACGGAGGGCAAGGGCCCGTTCGAGAGCCATCGCAGCGGGAACTTCCTCATGAAGGAGCTGCGCTCGCCGTGGATCAACTGGCACACGCAGGACGCGCGGATCGATCCATCGATCTTCGCCGCAGGCGACGCGCGCGGCGAGCACCCGTGGTTCACCGCCAAGGTCCCGCAGGGCGCGCTGGCGTGCGAGATGGAGGTCGCGCGACCGAGCATCGAGCGCTGGACGGCCGCGCGCTTCAACGCGCTCCTCGCAGACGGCGCGACGATCGAGCGTCCCGCGCGGATCATGGAGCAGATCCTCGACACGCCGACGGTGAACCTCATCTCGAGCCACACGCGCAACGCGGACGCCCGCAGCGTCAGCGAGGTCGACCTGCCGAACACGTTCTTCGTCGACTCCGAGGCGCTGAGCAAGATGCTCGGCCTGCGCAAGCCGCCCGCCTTCGCGGTGACCCCCGACGTCTACGCCGCGAGCCTGGCCGCGTTCGACGTCGCGCTCGACGACGGCCGCGGCTTCAGGCAGCCCGGGGACACGCATTTCGTCTTCGTCGTGCCCGAGCGCGCCTTCGAGGACCAGATCGTCGTGCGCGAGGCGATGCGGATCGGGCTGCTGAACGACCGCCTCGCCGCGTCGCTGCTCATGACGGACTTCGCCAACCCCGTCTTCTCGACACGCCGGCGCAAGCTGCTCGACCACGTGCCGGCGACAGCGGCGATCGCAAACGGCGAAAGCGACTTCTCCGAGGAGCTGGCGAACGCGATCGTCGCCGCCGTGCCGGACACGCCGCAGGCAAGCCCCGAGCGTGAGTTCGAGCAGCGCTGGGCCGCCGGCGACGGCTGGCGCGACGCGTTCGACGCGCTGCTGGGCGACTACTACGACGCGGCGACGCAGCGGCTGACCGACCAGGACGGCTTCGACGCCGTGTTCCGCCTCGCGGAGTCCAGGCGCAACCGTGTGCGGGCGATGGCGATCTTCGAAAGCCCGCTCCTCTTCGCTCGCACGAACATCACGCCCGAGGTGCTCGCGATGCGGCCGGACGCAAGCGTCGTGGCGCAGGGATGACGGCACGCGCCCTAGCCAGCGCGCTCCTCGTCGCCGCTCTCGCGACCGGCTGTTCGGACTATGAGGGCGGTAGCAAGGATGACGTCGTCGCCGATGGCAACGCGATCTGCGAGGCGAGCGGCGCGACGGTCATGCCGGCGCTCGAGGAGCTTCAGGACGAGGGGATCCCGACAACGGGCGAGCTGCGGGGCTTCGCGGGCGACGTGGCGGTGCCGGCGCTGCAAAAGCGCGTCTACGGGCTGCGCCGGCTCGACCCGCCAAGCGATGACCGCAAGACCATCGACGAGATGATCCGCGCCACCGAGAAGGGCATCGACGACATCCGGGCCGATCCGACGCAGCTCGTGGACGGCGATCCGTTTCTCCAGGCCAACGCCGAGGCAGCGGCTTACGGCCTGACGTCGTGCGTGCTTGGTTTCGAGCCCTGAGCGTGGGAGCGACACCGCGTGGCGGAGCCGGATCTGGATAATGCCCCGAATCATGCATCCAGGAGGCACACATGGCCGAGACGGAAAACGCCGAGTCGGGATCGCTCGAGGATCCCGAGGTTTCAGCGGAGGACTCCGCCGTTCCCGATCCGACCGGCGCGCGGCAGGAACCCGGGACGGACGAGGCGATCGGCGGCGCCACCCAGTCCGCGAAGGACGAGATCGCCGCCGCCCTGGATAACCCGGACGCCGGCGCAGAAGAGCCCGCCGACGACGAGGCCGGCGCGGAAGCGCCCGCCGACGACGACGAGGGCTAGGTCCGCTCCAGCGCCACCTGCGGAGAAGATGCCGGTCGATGGCGTCCGGAAGGGAGATCGAGCGCAAGTTCCTGCTGGGCGGAGTCCCGGCGCAGCTCGCGTTCGCTCGCCGCGAGGCGATCCGCCAGGGATACGTCGCTCTGGACGGCGACACGGAGGTCCGCGTGCGGATCACCCCGCGCCAGTGCAAGCTGACGATCAAGCACGGCCGCGGCTCCACGCGGATCGAGGAGGAGCTCGAGCTTGAGCGTCGCCAAGCCGACGCGCTCTGGGAGCTCAGCGAAGGACGGCGCGTGGAGAAGACGCGGCGGCGCATGCGCGTCGACGGCGTCGAGGTCGAGGTCGACGAGTTCTCCGGGCCGCTGGACGGGCTCGTCGTCGCCGAGGTCGAGTTCGACGACGAGGACGCGGCGATGGACTTCCGCCCGCCGTCGTGGTTCGGTCGCGAGGTGACGGGCGAGGACGGCTACGGCAACCGCGAGCTCAGCCAGCATGGCCTGCCGGGCTCATAGTCACAGCATGTGACCGCGGATCGGCTAGGGTCCGCGGGCATGGCGATCAGCGGCAGCGCGAGCGCGGACATCGACGCGTCGATCGACGCCGTGTGGGCCGCCGTGGAGGATGTCGGGACGTGGGCGGAGTGGCAGGACACGCTCGGAACGGTGCGCCCGCTCGAGCAGGATGCGGACGGCCGCGTGTCGCGCTGCAAGCTCGAGATCGACGCCAAGGTCACGACGATCAAGGTCGAGCTCAGCCTCTCCTACGACGAACCGCAGCGCGTGTCGTGGCATCGCGAGGGCGGCGACCTGAAGGGGATGGACGGCGCCTGGCTGCTCGAGGACCTCGGTGACGGGCGCACACGGGTCGCGTACGAGCTCGAGGTCGATCCCGGCCGGGTGATCGGCCTGTTTCTCAACGCCGAGCGCGAGGCGAACCTGCGCCAGACGCTCGTCGATGTCCGGCCGGACGAGCTGAAGGCGCGCGTCGAAGGAAGCTGAGCGGCGCTCGCCGATCGATCGGCGGTGCGTGGGTGCCTTTGGCCGCCCGCTACATTTGGTTGCATGAGCAACCTGCTTCTCGTTGACGGCCCGCCGGGCGACTCGGCCGTCCCGACGGACCGACCGTCGGACGCCGAGGCGCTTGACGCCTACTCCTCGGTCGTCACCGCCGTCGCGCGCGATCTCGCGCCGTCGGTCGCCAACCTGCGCGTCTTCCGGCGCGTGCGCGGCGGGCGCCGCGTCGCCGGCGGCGGCTCGGCGTTCGTGCTCGCGCCCGACGGCTTCCTCGTCACCTCGGCCCACGTCGTCGAGGGCTCGGCGCCCGAGGGCGTGGCGTCGTTCGTCGACGGCCGCGAGCTCGCCTTCAGGGTCGTCGGCCGCGACCCGCTGTCGGACCTCGCCGTGCTGCGCGCCGAGTGCAGCGACCTCGTCCCGGCGACGCTGGGCGACGCGTCGCAGCTGCGCGTGGGCCAGCTCGTCGTCGCGATCGGCAACCCGCACGGCTTCGCCGGATCGGTCACCGCCGGGGTCGTCTCGGCCGTCGGCCGCTCGCTCCCCGTTCGCGCGGGCGACGGGCACCGCGTCGTCGACAACGTCATCCAGACCGACGCCGCGCTGAACCCCGGCAACTCGGGCGGCGCGCTCGTCGACGGCCGCGGCCAGGTCGTCGGCGTCAACACCGCCGTCGCGGGAATCGGGCTCGGGCTCGCCGTGCCGATCGACGCGACGACGCGGCGCATCATCTCCGCGCTCATGACCAACGGCCGCGTCCGGCGTGCCTACCTCGGGATCGCGGGTGGCGCGAGGCCGCTCCCGCCACGGATCGCGGGCCGTCTCGGCCGCGACAGCGCGATCGAGGTCGTCGAGGTCGCGCCCGGATCGCCGGCGGCGGCGGCGGGGCTTGCACCCGAGGACATTCTCGTCGAGGCCTCGGGCATGCCGCTACGGGGCGTCGCCGACCTCCAGCGCCTCATGACCGAGGACGCGATCGCGCGCGCCGTGGAGCTCGTCGTCGTGCGCGACGGCGAGGAGCGCCGCCTGAAGATCACGCCGCGCGAGCTGACGGCGTCCTGAGGATGGTCAGCGCGCGCGCAGCGTGATGTCGCCCGAGTCGGTCCGCGCCCGGATCGACTTCGAGGCGCCGTCGTTGCGCGACAGCCCCTCGACCTTCACGTCGCCGGAGTCCGAGTCGGCATCGATCGCGTACGTGCCCGCGGGCACCGTGGCCTCGACCTCGCCGGAGTCGGTGAGCGCCACGACCTTGCGCAGGTCGCCGTCGGCATCGACCTTGATATCGCCCGAGTCGGTCTGGGCATCGATCGCGCGCGCGTCGGCCGCGACGACGTCGACGTCGCCGGAGTCGGTGTGCGCCCACGCGAGCAGCGGCCGGCCGCCAAGCTCGAGCCGGACGTCGCCCGAATCGCTCTCCAGGTGCGCGTTGCGGACATCGATCCCGCGCGCGTCCACGTCCCCCGAGTCGGAGTCGACGGTGACCTTGATGCCGGCCGGAACCGTCACCCGCACGTCCGAGTAGCACTTCAGGACCTTCAGGTCGCAGTCGGTGTCAAGCGTGAGCACGCCGTTCTCGAGTTTCTGCTTGAGCTTGGGCTTCTTGAAGAAGACGTAGTGCCGTGTCTCGCGCACCTCGATCTGTCCGCTCGCGGGGACGAGATCGACGTCGCCGCCGTCGGACTTCACGACGATCTCTGAGACCGTCCCGGCGACGGTGCGGGTC
>JALZJA010000559.1 GCA_030860005.1 Actinomycetota bacterium | reverse complement strand
CGACCGCGGCGCTCGTGGCGGTCGGGGTGAGCCTCGCGGTGCAGGTCCCGCTGCGCGGCGAGCAGCTGCGCGAGGCTGCGCAGGCGACGGGGCGGATCGCGGACTCCCACGACCGGTTGCGGGAGCTCGTACGCGACGCCGGCGGCCGGCAGGCGCTCCTGCGCTGCGGCCGGCTGGCGACGAGCGACGTGCTCGTTCGCACCGCGCTGGCCTGGGAGCTCGACCTGCCGCTGTCCGAGGTCGTGAGCTTCGGCAGCGTGCCGCGGCTGTCGGGCACGTTCGTCATCGGCCCGCGGTCGCCGCGGCGGCTGGCGCTGGGCACCGCGGCACGGGCCGACCTGCTCGCCGCCCGCGACGGGTGGCGCGTCTACTCGCTTGACTGTCCTGCGCCCGCGAGCGCGTCGGCGCCCGCGTCCGCGCGTAGCGCCGGCGTCAGGGGCGCGCTCAGGTAGGGCTGCTCGGTCCGCCGTCCCTCTTCGTGGTAGACGCCGTCGGCGTTGACCGCCCAGAGGTCGTGGTCGGCGCCGTCGCACGCGTTCTCGACGGCGCGCAGCGCCGTCAGCATCGAGTGGTCGGAGTTGTTGTAGCGGTGCAGGCCGTTGCGGCCGATCTGCTGGAGGTTCGGGATCTGCGCGAGCCAGTCGCGGATCGTGCGCACGCGCGCCTCGTAGTCGGCGTCGTAGATCGGATAGGCCTTCGGCACCCGCACGACGTAGCCGGCCTCGACCCGCTGCGCGTTCGCGAGGCCGATCTCGTCCAGCTCACGCGTCGCCCTCGCGACGAGCTCGTCGTCGGAGGCGCTCCACAGATCGTCGCCCTCGAAGCAGAAGTACTCGAGTCCGACGCAGGTGCGGTCGGCATCCGGAACCATCGCCTCGCTCCAGGCGCGGAAGTTCTGGATTCGCCCGACCCGCACGCCCGGATCGTGGACGTAGATCCAGGTGTCGGGGAACAGATCGTCGCCGCGCACGACGAGCGCGACCGTCACGAAGTCGCGGTAGCGCAGGCCGCGGGCGGCCGCCAGCACCGCGAGCGGCGGTGGCGGGTCCGTGAGGGCGACGATGTCGCGCAGTGGAAGCGAGGAGATCGCATGCCCGCTGGCGACGCGCTCGCCGCCGGCCTCGACAGCGACCACGAGCCCGTCGCGCAGCTCGATCCGGGTGACCTGCGCATCGAGCCGCAGCTCGCCGCCGGCGCCGACGATCTCGGTCGCCATCGCATCCCACATCTGGCCCGGGCCGAGGCGCGGGTAGTGAAACTCGTCGATGAGGCTGTGCACATCGCGGCCGTCGCCCAGCAGCGCCGCGCGCACGACGCGCGCGAAGGACAGGCTGCGAATGCGCTGTGCGGCCCACTCGGCGCGGAGCTCCGACGTCGGCACGCCCCAGACCTTCTCCGTGTAGGAGCGGAAGAACAGCTCGAACAGGCGCCGCCCGAAGCGCGCGCAGACCCACTGCTCGAAGGTCTCGGCCTCGCGCCGGGGGCGCGCGAGCGCGGCGGCGTAGGACGTCGAGCAGCGCGCGAGCTCGAGCGGGCCGATCTTGCGCACGATGTCAGCGAGCTGAAGCGGGTAGTCGATGAAGCGCCCGCGCCAGAAGATCCGCGACAGCCGCGGGCGCACGAGCAGCTCGTCGCCGAGCACCTCATGCCACACGCGCTCGACCTCGCCGGACTTCGTGAAGAACCGGTGCCCGCCGAGGTCGAAGCGGTAGCCGTCGCGCTCGACCGTCCGGGCCAGTCCGCCGACCTGGCGGCCGGCCTCGAAGACGATGACCGGGCGCGCGGCCCGCGCGAGCACGTACCCTGCCGTGAGTCCGGCGGGTCCGGCGCCGAGGACGGCGTACGGTTGCGGCTCGTCGGCAGCGCTCATGTTAGGGCACTCTAACTTAGGCTCTCCTAACTTGCTTTCCGTCGTCATTCCAGCCACCGATAACCCACCGACGCTCGAGCGCTGCCTCGCGGCGATCGAGCACACGGGCGAGGCGCTGGAGCTCGAGGTCGTCGCTGAACCCGCCGGTGCCGGCCCGGCCGCCGCGCGCAACCGCGGCGCCGCTCGCGGCAGCGGCGAGGTCGTCGTCTTCGTCGACTCCGATGTCGAGGTCCACCCCGACGCGCTGCGCCGGCTGCGCGAAGCGCTCGAAGCCGACCCCGGCCTCGACGCCGTCTTCGGTGCCTACGACGAGCGACCGGCGGTGCAGACGCACGTCTCGCGCTTTCGCAACCTCCTGCACCACCACATCCACGTCAGCTCCCCGGGTCCCGCGGCGACGTTCTGGGCCGGGCTCGGCGCTATCCGCCGCGAGGCGTTCGACGCGGCCGGCGGGTTCGACGAGCGCCGCTACCCGCGGCCGTCGATCGAGGATGTCGAGCTCGGCATGCGCCTGCGCGCGGCGGGCGCGCGGATCGAGCTCGTGCCGGCGGCGCGCGGCACGCACCTCAAGCGCTGGACGCTGCGCTCGATGCTGCGCACCGACTTCGCCGCGCGCGGCGTGCCGTGGGTGACGCTCATGCTCGAGCGCGGCAGCGCGGGCCGCTCGCTGAACCTCGAACGGCGCCAGCGCCTCGCCGCGGCGGGAGCCGTGCTCGCGCTGGCTGCCGTCGCTGCTCGCCGTCCGCGCCTCATCGGAGTCGCGCTGCTGGCGATGTCCGCGCCGAACGCGCGCTTCTACGGGCTGCTCGCGCGGCACGGCGGGCCGTGGCTCGCGCTCGCCGGCGTCCCGCTCCATCTCGCGCACCATCTCGCCGCCGCGGCATCGGTGCCCTTCGGGCTCGCAGTCTGGATCCGCCGGGGCCGGCCATGACCGAGGGGTCGCTGCGGATCGGCCTCGTCGGCTGTGGCCGGCTCGCGGAGCGCGGCTACGCGCCCGCCGTCCGTCGCGTCACGGGGGTCGAGATCGTCGCCGTCACCGATCCCAACCGCGCGCGGCGCGGTCTGCTCGCAAAGCGCACCGGCGCATCGGCGCACGCGCAGCTCACCGAGCTGCTGGCCGCCGGCCCGCTCGACGGCGTCGTCATCTGCTCGGAGCCCGAATCGCACGAGGAGGCCGCGGCGGCCGTCGCCGCCGCCGGTCTGACGGCGCTCGTCGAGAAGCCACCGGCGCCGGATGCGGCCGGCGCGCTGCGGATCGCCGCGCTGACGCCGGCACCGTGGATCGGCTTCAACCGGCGCTTCGACCAGGGACTGAAGCTCGATCGCCGGATACCGAACTTCGGCGAGCTGCATCTGCGTCTCGTCCTGGATTACCGGCGCAAGTCCTGGCGCCCGATCTCGCGCGGCGACGACGCGCTGCTGGATCTCGCGCCGCACCTCATCGATCTCGCGCTGATGCTGACCGGCGCCCTGCCGGTCGCCGTCCGCGCGCAGTCCGAGCGCGAACGCGCGGGGATCGTGATGGCGACGACCCGTGGCGACGTGCGCATCGAATGTGCCACCAACCGCCCGCACCGCGAGCTCATTGAGGTCCGCGACGCCGCCGGACACCGCATCGCGCGCGCGATCCGCGGCGGGCGCGCGCGGGGCGTCGTGACGCGGGTTGTTCCCATGGGCCATCCGCTCGTGCGCTCGCTCGCGCGCCAGCTCGACGCCTACGCGCGTGCGCTGCGCGGCCAGGACCCCGGCCCGCTTGCGACGGCCGCCGAGGGTGCGGCGACGATGTGCGTGCTCGACGCGGCACGCCGCTCGGACTCGATCGGCGGCGAGACGACGGCCGTCGAAGGCGTGGTCGTGCAGACGTGATCTGCGTCTTGCAGTTCGACGCCGCGAGCGTCGCGGTCATCGACCGCATGCTCGCCGCCGGCCGGCTGCCAACGCTCGCCGGGCTCATCGAGCGCGGTCGCCGGATCGAGCTGCGAACACCGGCCGACCATTTCGCCGCCGGCGCCTTCTACACGCTCTACAGCGGTGTCGAGCTCGGCGACCATGGCCTCTTCTACCCCTTCCAGTGGGACGCCGGTTCGCAGCGCGCACGCTACGCGACCGCGTTCGAGGCGCCGCCGGCGATCTGGGAGCGGCTGGCGCGCGCGGGCCTGCGCACGCTGGCGATCGATCCCTACGAGAGCCGCCCACCGCGCGAGTGGCGCGGAACGTACGTCTGCGGCTGGGGCTTCACCGACCGCGTCGTGCTGCCGCGCTGGTCGCTGCCGCGCGACGCGTCGCGCGAGCTCTCCCGCCGCTACGGCCGTGGGCCGCACGCGACCGAGATCTTCGGACGCCCGACGACTCGCGAACTGCTCGCGCTGCGCGAGAAGCTCATCGCCGCGCCGGCGCGCGTCGCGGACGCCGCGACCACGCTGCTCTCCCGCGAGACCTACGAGCTCGTGTGGCTGACCTTCAGCGCGGCCCACCTCGCCGGTCACCAGTTCTGGGATCTGTCGCAGCTCGGCGACGAGCCGGATGAACGGGCGCGCGGGCTGCTCGCGGACGCGCTCGAAGCGGTCTACGCAGCGGTCGACGAGGCGTTCGCGCGCGTGCTCTCAGCGCTGCCCGACGATGCCGACGTCATCGTGACGTCGGCCGTCGGAATGGACGTCAACACCTCGCGCGCCGATCTGCTGCCCGAGATGCTCGCGGCCGTCGTGTCCGGCGCTCCGCTCAGCGCCAACGGCAACGGCGACCGCCCGGGCGCGATCTGGCGGCTGCGCGCGGCCATCCCGGCCGGCGCTCGGGGCGCGATCGCGCAGGCGCTGCCCGACCGCGTCGCGCTCGAGCTGACGTCGCGACTCGAGCTGCGCGGGATCGACTGGTCGCGGACGGCCGCGTTCGCCCACCCCGCCGACAACCAGGGCTACGTGCGCCTCAACCTCCGCGATCGCGAGCGCGACGGCATCGTCGACCGAGACGCGGCGGACGAGCTCGCGGCGCGCATCGCAGCCGGCCTTCAGACGTTTCTCGACCCTGACGGCGAGCGAGCCGTCGCGAGCGTCGACCGCGTCGCCGAGCGCCATCCGGGCGCCCGTGTCGATCTGCTCCCGGACCTCGTCGTGCAGTGGAGCCCGCGGCCCGCGACGACGCTCCCGGGCGTGGAGTCCGCGGAGTTCGGCGCCGTCGTGCGGCGCGGCGCCGGCAGCGGGCGATCGGGCAATCACACGCCCGGCGATGCGTGGGCGGTCGTTGCGCCGGGCGCCTCGGGGCTGGTGGAGCCGGGGGGCGCTGCGCATCTCGCTGACGTTCCACGTTCGATCGCCGCCGTTTGCGGCGTCGACGCCGAGGGGCTCGCGGGCGAGCCGCTGCTCGCTCAGGGGTGAGGGCTGGAGCCGCGCGGTTGACCAAACAGCATCTTCAAAGCAGGCGGGAGCGGGGCGGGGCGGCGGGTCGCCACATGCGCGTGCCCAACTGACACATCGCCGTTCGGCCCTGCGCGATAGGTCGCTTGTGCACGACATACGTGCTCAGGTGACACGTCGAGGTTCGCGCCGGCGCGAACGGTCGGTTGTGCACGCGATCGGCATGAACACGTGGCCAACCCTCCCGGCGCAACGCACGAACGACCACCTCTTCATGCGAAACCCGCCTGCGCCGCCTCGCTCCATGTTTCGTTATCGATGCAGTTTCGTCAACCGCGCGGCGACGAAGCCGACAGCCGATGCCGCACGAGCTCGCTCGCCGCGCCGGCAGCCACCGCCGCTTGGGCGACCGCGACAAGCGTCGCGATCGGCGCGCCGGCCGCGGTAGCTTCGCGCG
>JALZJA010000531.1 GCA_030860005.1 Actinomycetota bacterium | reverse complement strand
CGACGCCGGGGCGCGCGCAGGGCCCCGAGCGCGTCGCCGACCGTCGTCGCGTGCGCGCACAACCGCGCGAACAGCGCGCAGAAGACGCGCGCGCAGGTCTCGGCATCGGCGAGCGCCCGATGCTGTGTCTCCACCTCGACGCCGAGCGCGTCCGCGAGCGCGCCGAGCCGGCGCTGGCGCACGATGGGCGCGAAGCGGCGCGCCAGCGCAACCGTGCACAGGGCAGGCGGATCGGGCCACTGCAGGCCGACGCGGTCGAACGCCTGGCGCAGGACGCGCCGATCGAACGCCGCGTTGTGGGCGACGAGCACGCGGCCGTCGAGCTGCTCGGCGAGATCGGGCAGCACCGCCTCGGCGGGCGGCGCGGCGTCCACCATGTCCTGGCTGATCTGCGTGAAGCGCTGGATCGCGCGCGAGAGCGGCGCCGCCCCGCTGACGAGCGTCTCCCAGCGGTCATGCAGCTCACCGCCGCCCACGAGGACGGCGCCGACCTCGGTGAGCTCGCAGGCGTCGCCCGCGCGGCCGTTCGTCTCGGTGTCGATGACGAGAAACTCGGCCGTGGCCAGCGGATGGTCGAGCAGCTCCATGAACGCCATAGCGTCGCGCGACCACAGGACGTCCTGCACGAGCCGTTGCAGCTGCGGACCGGCGCGTCAGGAGAACTCAGATCACTGCCGCCGCCGTGCTCGCCGCCCGCTGTTGAGTACGGTTTCGCCGCAGCCGCGCACCCGGAGGGCATACGGCAGGAGGATGGTGAGACCGGTCCACGCGCCCCGCATGACGCCATGGGCCGCCATCGTGGCCGTCGTGGTTCTCGCGTTCGGCGCCGCCGGCTGCGGCGACGACGACGGGTTCGGCAACGAGCCGCGACCGCCCGCCGAGATCGCGGTCAGCGCGACGATCGCGCCGAAGCGGGTATCGGTCGCACCGTCGCGGGTTGGCGGGGGCCCGATCGAGCTCCTCGTCAGCAACCAGACGCGGACCTCTCAACGGCTCACGCTCCATGGTCACGCGCTCACGGACGGCGGCCGGGAGCTCAAGCAGAGCACGGGACCGATCAACCCGGGCGACACCGCGTCGCTCAAGGCGGACCTCGACCCCGGCGCGTATACGGTCTCGGTCGGTGACGACGCAATCGATCCCGCGCCGATCAGGGTCGGGCCGCCGCGTGACGGCGCGAAGGATCGTCTCCTGCAGCCATAGCCAGGGGCGGCCGGCGCTGCCATGATCGTTCTGCAAATGCCCTCTCGGCAACGGATCCTGATCGCCGCCCTCGCGACGGCACTGCTGACGGCAACGGCCGTCCTGCTCGTGAGCGCCGGCTCCGGCGCGGCACCGTCGAAATCGCAGGCGCTGTTTCGCAAGACGCTGCTCGCCGACTCGAAGACGACGAACGCGGTCAAGAGCCTGCTGCGCGAGCGCGGTTTCGTCGCGCCGGAGATCGCCTTCTCCGACCTCACCGGCGACGGGCGCTCCGACGCGGTCGTCCTCGTCGAGACCGGCGGCGTCGCCGGCGCCGTGGCGCTCTACGTCTTGAGCACGCACGGCAAGCCCGCGAACAGCGACCTGCGCGCCGTCTACCGCTCACAGCGCCTGTACCGCGCGACGGCCGAGGTCTCCGCCGCACGCCTGATCGTGCGCGTGCCGCGCTTCGCGCAGGGCGACGACGTCTGCTGCCCCGCGAAGATCATCGAGCGCGTGTACTCGTGGAGCGACGCAGCGAAGACGCTCGTCAAGCGCAGCTCGCGGGTGATCGACGGCCCGATGCGCTGAACGCGCTTGCCCGCGCCCGCGGCGGGGCGGGGACAGTTGATGCGCGTATGCAATACTTGCGTGCATGCAAGCATCTATCGCGCTCCAGTCGGGAGCCCCGGCTTCGGACTCGACGGCCGAGCTCGCGGAGTGCCTGCTGACGATCTGGCGGCGCGTGATCCAACAGGGCGGCATCGACACCTACTCGATCTTCGAGGAGCTCGACGTCACGCTCACCCAGGTCAAGGCGCTCACGGCGCTGGCCGATGACGAGCTGACCGTCAAGGAGCTCGCCGAGCGTCTCGGCCTCTCGCTCCCCGGCGCCAGCCGCGCCGTCGATGCGCTGGTCAGCCGCGAGCTGATGCACCGCCGCGAGGACGCCGAAGACCGCCGCATGAAGCGCCTGGGCTGCACCGATGCCGGCCGCGCGGCGCTGATCCGCCTCGACGAGGCAAAGCTCCAGGGCCTCGAGGCGTTCGCCGGCACCCTGCCCGGCGGCCAGCGCAGGCGGCTCATCGCCGCGCTGCGCCCGATCGTCGACGACATGAACGCGGGAGGGAACGCATGACGAAACGCATCGCCCTCACCGACGCCAACCGCCGCTGGTGGACGCTCGCGGCCATGTGCTTCGCGCTGTTCATGGTGATGCTCGACAACACCGTCGTGAACGTTGCGCTGCCCTCGATCCAGCGCGACCTCGGCGCGTCGCTCTCCGGCCTGCAGTGGACGGTCCAGGCCTACACCCTGGCCTTCGGCGTCCTGCTCGTCACGGGCGGGCGACTTGGCGACATCTTCGGGCGCCGCAGGGTCTTTCTCTTCGGCGTCGTGCTGTTCGCCGCATCGAGCGCGTTCATCGGCTTCTCCCAGAGCGAGGCATGGCTCATCGGCGGCCGCGCGGTCCAGGGCGTGGGCGCGGCGTTCATGATGCCCGCGACACTGTCGATCATCACGAACGCCTTTCCGCCGCACGAGCGCGGCACGGCGATCGGGATGTGGGCCGGCGTCGCCGCCCTCGCTCTGGCGATCGGCCCGGTGCTGGGCGGCGTGCTCGTCGAGCACGTCTCCTGGCAGTCGATCTTCTTCATCAACCTGCCGATCGCCGCGGGCGCGCTGGCGGTGACGCTCTTCGCCACGCACGAGTCGCGCGACGAGACGGTCACCCGTCGCATCGACTTCGCCGGGATCGTGACGATCACGGCCGGCCTGGCCGCACTGACGCTCGCGCTCGTGGAGGCCAACGAGTGGGGCTGGGGATCGCCGCGCATCCTCGGCCTGTTCGCGCTGGCCGCCGCGGGCCTCGCCGTGTTCGCCTACGTCGAGCGCCACCACCCGGCGCCGATGGTCGACTTGCGCTTCTTTGCATCCACGACGTTCCTCGGCGCGAACATCGTCGCGTTCATCGTCTCGTTCGCGATGCTGGCGATGCTCTTCTTCCTCACGCTGTACATGCAGAACGTGCTCGGGTTCTCGCCGCTCGAGGCGGGGGTGCGCTTCCTGCCGACGACGCTCATGGTGATCGTCGTGGCGCCGATCGCGGGACGCCTGAGCGACCGCATCGGCCCGCGGCCGCTCATGACCGGCGGTCTGGCGCTCGTCGCGATCTCGCTGTTATGGCAGTCGTTCATGACGGTTGACTCCGGCTACGGCTTCCTGCTGCCCGGCTTCGTGCTCATGGGCATCGGCATCGCGCTCGTGATGTCGCCGATGAGCGCCGCCGCGATGAACGCGGTCGACCAGACCAAGGCCGGCGTCGCGTCCGGAATCCTCTCGATGAACCGGATGGTCGGCGGCACGCTAGGCATCGCCGTGCTCGGCGCCTTCATCGGGCGTCGAGGTCAGGCCGATTTCGTGCAGTCGCTCGGTGACGGCCTCGTGATCGGCGCCGTCGTCGCGGGGGCCGGCGCGATCGTGGCCTGGATGCTCGTCTCGCCGACGATCACCGACCCCGCAACGAGCCCACCGCCGCCGGCGGGCGAGGTCGCGGCGCCACCGCCGCAGACGGCGCGCGAGCCCATCGGCGCGTAGGATTGCGCCCCCAGACGGTCGATGACGACCATCTGGGCAAGCGACAACGAGGATGAGGACAACGTGGCCGTCGATCTCAGCCAAGTCTCCGCCGTGGATGCCGAGCCGGGCGCGCTGCCCGCGACGATGACCGCGTGGGTCATCCGCCAGGAGCGTGAGGGCGAGCCGAAGGACGCCTTCCAGATCGAGGACATCGAGGTTCCCGAGCCGCAGGCCTTCGAGGTCGTCGTGCGGGTCATGGCCGCCGGCGTGAACTTCAACAACGTGTGGGCGGCGCTCGGCAAGCCGGTGTCGGTGTTTCGCTACCACCCCCACGAGGAGCACCACATCGGCGGCTCCGATGCATCGGGAATCGTCTGGAAGGTCGGACCAGGCGTGACACGCTGGAAGGTCGGCGACGAGGTCGTCATCCACTGCAACCAGGCCTCCTACGAGGATGTCGAGGTCCACGGCCTCGATCCGCTCGCCGCCCCGAGCCAGAAGATCTGGGGCTACGAGACGAGCTGGGGCTCCTTCGCCCAGTTCTGCAAGGTCCAGGCGCAGCAGCTGCTCGCAAAGCCCGAGCACCTGGCGTGGGAGGAGGCCGCCGCCTACGGCCTGACGTACTTCACCGCCTACCGGATGCTCATGGACCGCACCGTGCTGCAGGCCGGCCACAAGGTGCTGATCTGGGGTGCCGCGGGCGGCCTCGGCGTGTTCGCGACGCAGCTGTGCGCGCTCACCGGCGCCGACGCCGTGGGCGTCGTCTCCTCCGACGAGAAGGGCGAGCTCGTCAAGCAGCTCGGCGCCGCCGAGTACATCAACCGCAACGAGTTCGCCGGGATGATGCGCAAAGGCGGCGAGACACCCGAGGAGGAGAAGGAGCGGTTCGCGGAGATGCGCAGGTTCGGCAAGCGCGTCAAGGAGATCCTGGGCGGCGCGCCCGACATCGTCTTCGAGCATGTCGGCAAGGCGACGTTCCCCACGAGCGTGTTCGTCGTCAAGCCGTTCGGCAAGGTCGTCATCTGCGGCGCGACGTCGGGCTTCGACCTTGACTTCGACGTGCGCTACCTGTGGATGCGCCAGAAGCAGATCATCGGCTCGCACTTCGCCAACGCCTGGGAGTGCACGAAGGCCAACGACCTCATCCGTGAGTCGAAGATCCGGCCGGTGCTGTGGCGCACGATGCCGTTCGACGGTGTCGCGGAGGCACACCAGCTCATGTACGAGAACAAGCACTCGGGCAAGATCGCGATCCTCGTCGGGGCGACGGAAACGGGCCGGGGCAAGACCGCCGAGGGGCCCGGCGCCATCATGGCCGAGGTCGGAAGCTGATGGCCGGCGTCGTCCACCTCCCCTTCTACGCGACGGGCTTTCACGGCGACGCCCTCGAGGCCGCGTTGGCGCGGCTGGCTCCGATCTCCATGCGCTACGGCGCACGGCGCTACGAGGTCTTCCGCGGGCGCGAGGACCGCTACAAGTTCCTGATGTCGATCGCGTTCGACGCACACCACGACTGGGACACGTTCTGGTTCGGCGAGGAGTTCACGCACTTGCGCGCCGCGTGCAACGGTTGGTACCAGGTGCCGCTGCTGTACACGTGGCAGGACCTCGTCACCTACGGCGAGCTGCGCGAGCCGGTCGCGGCCGGAGACGAGCTCGAGCCATAGGGGGCGACGCGGACGTGCACCCCGCAGAGCACCGCGGGCTGCGCGAGCTCTACGTCTCGGCGCGCCAGCTGCGCCAGCACTGGCGCAGGCTCGCCGACCGCATGGACGCGATCGGCGCCGGCGGCGTGGACGTGCTGCGCGCGGGATCAGACGAGGCGCGCGCGCTGCTCGGCGAGCTCACCGACGTGACCGCGGCCCGCGGGCTCTACGGCAAGCCGGCGGCGCAGGGGCTCGGCGCGCGGGTTGCCGGCATGCGCAACACGCTCGTCGACCCGACGCTCGAGGTCAGCCAGGTGCTGCGTTTCGCGGTGCTCGACGTCCAGCACGTCGTGACGCTGCTCGGCTACCTCGCGCGGCTGGCGGCGCGGCGCGAGGACGAGGAGCTGCGGGCCTTCCTGGCTGCATGGGAGGAGCGCATGCGCGCCCACGAGGACGCGATCCGTGCTCTGGCGATCGCGCTCGGCGACACGCCCGATGACGCGATCGTCCCCTCCACCCCGGGCCTGGGCGGCCGCGCCGCGCACGGCCTGGCCGCGAAGGTCGGCACCGCCGGCGAGTGGTTCGACGGGCGGGCCGGGCGCTAGGTTCACCGCAAGCTCCAGCCTTATGCGGCGTCGATGCGCTTCGTCCCGCGCTCGATGTCCGCGCGCAGCGTGTTGAGCGCTTGGCGGATGATGCGCGAGACCTGCATCTGCGAGACGCCGACGCGCTTTGAGATCTCGGTCTGCGTGAGGTCGTCGGAGAAGCGCAGCCGCAGGACCTCGCGGTCGCGTTCGGAGAGCACGTCGAACGCGTCGTCGAGCAGCACGCGCATCTCGGCGCGGCCGATCTCGGGGTCGCGCGTGCCGATCGAGTCCGCGAGCGTGACGTCTTCGCCCGTCGGCTCGTCGAGCGAGCGCGTGCGGCGCGCATCCTGGCTCTGGATCGTGATCAGCACCTCCTCGAAGGGCTGGCCGACGTCGTCGGAGATCTCCTGCACCGTCGGCGAGCGACCGAACTCCGACGTCAGCTTGTCGCGCGACTTGGCGATCTCGATCTGGAGCTCCTGCATGCCGCGCGGCACGCGCATCGCCCACGTCTTGTCGCGGAAGTGGCGCTTGATCTCCCCGAGCACCGTGGGCGTCGCGTAGGAGGAGAAGCGCACGTCGCGCGACAGGTCGAAGCCCTCGATCGCCTTCATGACGCCGACGCACGCGACCTGGACGAGGTCGTCGAGCGGCTCCCCGCGCCCGCTGTAGCGCCCGGCGAGTGCTCGCGCGAGCGGCACCATCTGCTCCGCCAGCTCGTCGCGGGCGCGAGTGTCGCCGCCCTCGTGATAGGCGCGCAGCAGGTCGCGCTCGCGTTCTGCGCGGTCGTCGGACGGCTGGGAGGGCCCAGACGTGGCTCAGCCCTGCTCGAGCGGAGCCATCGTCAATCCCTCGCCCTGAAGCTGGTCCCAGTACAGCTCAGCGGTCTCGCGGTGGCCCGTCCAGACGATCGCCAGGCCGCTGCGATGGATGTGATCGGCGATGCGGTATCCGCGGTCGACGCTGATGCCGGGGATATAGCGCGCGAGCGTGTGTGCGACGTGATCGAACGTGTTGTGATCATCGTTGCGAACGATCACGCGCCAGCGCCCGCCGAGCCCTCCACCGGGAGGTCCGGTGCGTGGCTTCTCGATCGTCTGCGACATGAGGACGGAGGATACGAGCGCTCAGCGCGAGACGCCAGCTTCCTCGCACTTGCGAAAGTATCGATCGAGTCCCAGCCATTGGTTCTGTGCCTGGATGCCCTGGTTGAACGCCTCGGCGGCGACGGGATCCAGCGCGGCGCGCTCGGTCGCGCGCAAGGCTACCTCGTAAGCCGGCGCATCGACCAGGTGCGCGAGCTCGCTCCAGTCTTCGAGCGCCGCGCGCAGGCGTTGCAGGTGGCCGGCGACGTCGCTGAACGAGCCGAAGTGCGTGATCGCGAGCGTTTCGGGCTCCCAGGCCTCGATCGCATCCAGCGACGCGCGCCAGCCCTCGAGGTCGATGTCCGGTGGCGGGGTCGGCGCCAGGACGAGATCACTGCCGGGCTGGCGCACCCCAGCCGTGTCGCCGGCGAACACCCAGCCGCTGTCGCGGTGGCGGTAGCTGACGTGATGCTTGGCGTGGCCGGGCGTGTACGCGACGTCCCAGCCGCCGACGGACTCGCCGCCCTGCAGCACCCGCAGCCTGTCTTCCGGGATCGGGACGACCTCTCCCCAGCGCTCGTCGAAGTCGTCGGGGTTGAGCTGCCTGGCGGACGCGACGAGTCGCGTCGGGTCGATCATGTGGCGCGCGCCCTTCTCGTGCACCCACACCTCGAGCTCCGGCCAGAGGCGCACGAGCGCGCCCGCCGCGCCGGCGTGGTCGAAATGGATGTGCGTCAGCAGCAGCGCCCGCGGGCGCTCGTCGCCGAGCTCTTCCAGCAGCGTCTCGAGCGTCGACTCGGGACCGGGGTCGACCAGGACGTCATCGACCTTCCAGCAGCAGATCACGCGCTCGCGCCCGAGGTGTCTGACGTCGATCGGCCTCACGCGCCCTGACGCTAGCGGATGAGGAGATGCGGCCCATGCCGGCGTGTGGCGCTCGGTGGACGCCGACGCGAGCGGGCGAACCCAGCCGTGACCGGTCGTGGCGAACACGGGGGCGCATAGCGCACCTCGCGCGAGACGATGCCCACCCGGCGCCGCTCAGCGGGCGGTCGTGTCGCCTGTGCTGCGCCACAGGCGGCAACTTCGACAGAACCCGCCCCGCACGTGACCGCATCGCGTTCGCGACGACATGACAACCCGCTCAGCCGTCGCTTGCTGGGGTGCCAGCGCCGCTGCTCCATCCAACGGCGCTCCCTCCAAGTACGATCATCACGATGAGCGAGCACCCGTCGCACCGCCTCCCCGAGCGCGACCGGCCGTGGATGATGCGCACGTACGCGGGGCATTCGACCGCGGCGATGTCCAACGCCCTGTACCGCGGCAACCTCGCCAAGGGTCAGACCGGGCTGTCGGTCGCCTTCGACCTGCCCAC
The DNA here is from genome assembly GCA_030860005.1 of Actinomycetota bacterium. Taxonomy (GTDB): domain Bacteria; phylum Actinomycetota; class Thermoleophilia; order Solirubrobacterales; family Solirubrobacteraceae; genus CADCVQ01. The sequence goes on along the minus strand of JALZJA010000531.1, from coordinate 1,650 downwards.
GCAGACCGGCTATGACTGCGACCACGAGCTGGCGCGCGGCGAGGTCGGCAAGGTCGGCGTCCCGATCGCCCACCGCGGCGCGATGGCCGAGCTCATGGACGGGATCCCGCTGGACACGATGAACACGTCGATGACGATCAACGCGACAGCGGCCTGGCTGCTGTCGCTGTACATCGTCGTCGCCGAGGAGCAGGGCGTCGATCAGCGGATCCTTCAGGGCACGACCCAGAACGACATCATCAAGGAGTTCCTCGCGCGCGGCACGTACGCCTTCCCGCCCGCACCGTCGATGCGGCTAATCGCCGACATGGTCGCCTACACCGTGACCGAGGTCCCGAAGTGGAACCCGATCAACATCTGCTCCTACCACCTGCAGGAGGCCGGCGCGACGCCCGTGCAGGAGATCGCCTACGCGCTGTCCAATGCGATCGCCGTCCTCGATGCCGTCCGTCTGCGCGTTGGCGAGGAGCTCATGGGCACGGTCTTCAGCCGCATCTCGTTCTTCGTCAACGCGGGCGTCAGGTTCGTCGAGGAGCACGCGAAGCTGCGCGCGATGGGCGCGCTGTGGGAGCAGATCGGCCGCGAGCGCTACGGCGTGCGCGATCCCAAGCACCTGCGCTTCCGCTATGGCGTGCAGGTCAACTCGCTGGGCCTGACGGAGTCTCAGCCGGAGAACAACGTGCAGCGCATCGTGCTCGAGGCGCTCGGGGTCACCCTCGGCCGCAGCGCCCGGGCGCGCGCGGTGCAGCTTCCGGCGTGGAACGAGGCACTCGGCCTGCCGCGCCCGTGGGACCAGCAGTGGTCGCTGCGCATCCAGCAGGTGCTCGCCTACGAGACCGACCTGCTCGAGTACCCCGACATCTTCGAGGGCTCGAAGGTCATGGAAGGTCTCGTCGCCGAGCTCGCCGAGGGTGCCCGTGCGGAGATGGCGGTCGTCGAGGAGCACGGCGGCGCGGTCGAGGCGGTGGCGTACATGAAGGCATCGCTCGTCGACTCCCATCGCGAGCGGATTCGCCGCATCGAGGCCGGCGAGCTCGTCGTCGTCGGCCAGAACAAGTACGCCGACACGGAGCCCTCGCCGATGGCCGTCGGCGAGGACGGCGGCATCCTGACCGTCGACCTCGGCGTCGAGGCCGAGCAGATCGAGGCACTTGAGGCATGGCGCGCCTCGCGCGACCGGGCCGCCGTCGACGCGGCGCTCGACGAGGTCAAGCGCGTCGCCGCCAGCGAGGAGGAGAACATCATGCCCGCGACGATCGCCGCCGCACGCGCCGGCGCGACGACGGGCGAGTGGGCGCAGGCGCTGCGCGACTCCTTCGGCGACTACCGCGCGCCGACGGGCGTCGGAGAGGCGTCGGCAGGACCGGACGCGACGGGGCCCGAGCTCGAAGCGCTGCGCGACGAGGTCGCCCGTGTCGGCGAGGCCCTCGGGCGCCGGATCAAGATTCTCGTCGGCAAGCCGGGCCTCGACGGGCACTCCAACGGCGCCGAGCAGATCGCCGTGCGCGCCCGCGACGTCGGCATGGAGGTCGTCTACGAGGGCATCCGGCTGACGCCCGCGCAGATCGTCACCTCCGCGCTGCAGGAGGGCGTGCACGTGATAGGCCTCTCGATCCTCTCGGGCTCACACCGCGAGCTGATCCCGGGGAT
>JALZJA010000499.1 GCA_030860005.1 Actinomycetota bacterium | reverse complement strand
GGAGAAGAACGAGCCGGACTTGCTCACGACGTTGTGCTCGACCCCGAGGTCCAGCAGGCAGCCCGACGTCGAGATGCCCTTGCCGAACTCGATATCGAACTCGGCCTGGCGAAACGGTGCCGCGACCTTGTTCTTGACGACCTTCACGCGGACACGGTTGCCGACCGCCTCGGTGCCCTCTTTGAGGGTCTCGATGCGACGGATGTCGAGGCGCTGCGACGCGTAGAACTTGAGCGCCCGGCCACCCGGCTGCGTCTCCGGCGAGCCGAACATCACGCCGATCTTCTCGCGGATCTGGTTCGTGAACAGACACAGCGTCTGTGTGCGGTTGAGGTTGCCGGCGAGCTTGCGCATCGCCTGGCTCATCATGCGCGCCTGCAGGCCGACGGTCTGGTCGCCCATCTGGCCCTCGAGCTCCACGCGCGGCGTCAGCGCGGCGACGGAGTCCAGCGCGACGAGGTCGACGGCGCCGGAGCGGACGAGCATGTCGCAGACCTCGAGCGCCTGCTCGCCGTAGTCGGGCTGCGAGACGAGCAGCTCGTCGATATCGACCCCGATCTCACGCGCGTACAGCGGGTCCATCGCGTGCTCGGCGTCGATGAAGGCGCAGATCCCGCCCAGCCGCTGGGTCTCGGCGAGCACGTGGTAGACGAGCGTCGTCTTGCCCGAGGACTCGGGGCCGAAGACCTCGACGATGCGCCCGCGTGGCATGCCGCCGATCCCGAGCGCGAGATCGAGCGACAGCGCCCCCGTCGGGATCGCGTTGACCTTGACCTGAGCGCCCTCGTCGCCCATGCGCATGACGGTGCCCTTGCCGAACTCGCGCTCGATCTGCGTGAGCGCGCCCTGGAGGGCGTCATTGCGGGCCTTGGCGGCCTTCTCGGAGTCGGTGAGAGCCATGGACGAAAAGCCTTTCTGCGCTCGGAAGAACGGCTCATTGTGGGGGCTGGATCGGACGGAACCGCCACGCTAGACGGCCGGCCTGCGTCAGCGCGACACGGCTCTGCAACAAGGCTGCGCAGCAACCGCAACAACACGGATCCACGCGCGCGAGAGCACACGGTGCCCGGGGCGGATCGTCCTTCAGAGCGAGCCCAGGAAAGCGATGAGATCCCGGCGCTGACGGGCGGGAAGCATCCCGAAGCGCCGTTGCGCGGCGGCGGCCTCGCCGCCATGCCAGAGGATCGCCTCCTCGATGCTGCGTGCCCGGCCGTCGTGCAGGAAGCGGGTATGGCGATTGACGGTCCTGACGAGGCCTATTCCCCACAGCGGCGCCGTGCGCCATTCCGAGCCGCCGGCCAGGCCGTCGGGCCGTCCGTCGGCGAGGCCCGGACCCATGTCGTGCAACAGCAGGTCGGTGTAGGGGCGGATGTCCTGATCGCTCAGCGCCGCGACGTCGCTGGTGGCGGTCCGCAGCTGCGGGAGGTGGCATGACGAGCAGCCCAGGTCGCTGAAGATGCGCTCACCCGCCGAGGTGTCGGGCTTCTGGACGGCGCGGCGGGCCGGGACGGCGAGGGTGCGGGCGTAGAACGTGACGCGATCGAGCTTCTTGGCATCGATCTCGGGCCGGCCTCCGCGCGGGGCGCGCTTGCACGCGTCCTGGCCGTCGGGGCAGCCCTCATCGGGGAAGATCGGACTCGTGATGCCGATGTCGCCGCTGAAGGCGCTGGCGTTCTGCTGCTCGACGGTGGGCACGTTGGCCTTCCAGCCAAAACGGCCCAGGACCTGCGCGCCCGAGCGCGCGTCGTCGACGCGGTTGGGACGTCCGGAGATGCCGTCGCCGTCGGCGTCCTGTGGATCGGCGCGATCGGTGATCGTCTTCTCGGGGACGGCCTCCAGCAGGCCGACGCCGAAGATCGCGGGCGCCACGCGCGGGCCGATCCGCGCTCGTGTCGGCAGTGCTCCGAAGGCGCGGTCGACGATCTCGTAGCGCGGCGCGATCAGCGTGTATGACGTGCCATCGCCGTAGCGCCCGGGGCGAGGGGTGTGCGTGATGCGGATGCGCCCTTCGGCGCGCACGCCGTTGATCGCGCGGTCCTGCAGCTGGCCTCCGTAGCGCGCGACGGGTTGCAGCCGGCCATCCCGGTCGGCGACGCTCAGGCGCAGCAGGAGCCCGAGCTCTGCAACCCGGCTGCTCGTCGGCGGCTGCGCGCGGCCGTCCTTGAAATGACAGGAGGAGCACGAGACGGCATTGAAGGTCGGGCCGAGCCCGTCGCGGCCGGTCGCCGATGCGGGCGCGGTCACCCAGTTGCGGTTGAAGAAGCTGTTGCCGACCGCGAAGGCGCGGCGATCCTTGCTGGACAGCTTTGGAACGGGCAGCGCGAACGCGTTGCCCGTCGTGTCAAAGACGGTCGCGTCGGCCCCGCCCGCCAGCCGACGATCGCCGTCCGGCGCCGACGGGTCGCGACTTGCGGCCAGGTAGACCGCGAGCGAGCAGGCGATCATTGCGATCGCCGCGACGAGCCCGCGACGCATGCTCAGACCTCGAAGCCCACCTTCACGTCGAGCGCCTTCGCCGCGTCGGCGAGCGTCGTGCCCTGCTGCTCGATATCCGAGATGACGTCCTCCAGCGCCTTGCGCTCGGCTGAGCCCTCCGCGGCGGCGATCATCGTCTCGAAGGTGGCGGGAAAGCGTTGTGCCTCGGCCAGCGTGGCGTCCAGCTGCGTACGCAGCCGCCGAGCGAGGCCCGAGTCGACCTTGGAGACGAGGCTGTGCAGGCTCGCGCCGGAGACGCCTGGGAAGTCGGCCAGGTACACCATCCTGATGGCCTTGAGGTCGTTGACGACATCGGCGTTGGTGTTGTCGCTGAAGCAGGAGTGCTCGTCTTCCTGATCGCTGCTCTCCAGCGCCACCGCCATGCGTTCCCCGGCGAGCTCGCCGCTGTTCAGCGCGCCGATGCCGCGCAGGATCCACCTGAGCGCGCGGTCGGGATCGGCGAGAAACGCCGTCCGGAACCTCCCGCGCTCCTGCGCCCATTGATCGCGCACGCTCGTGAGGTCGTCGAGCAGTTGCTGGGTCGTGAGCCGCAGGTAGCCGGCCCGCCGTTTCGCGTTCGGCGCGCTGGAATAGTCGCTGGCCGGTCTGTCACCGGGACCCTTCTTGGATCCGTCCTGGCCCCAGAGCAGGAACTCGATCGCGTGCCAGCCCGAGGAGATGTTCGTCTCGCCGCCCCGCTCGTTGGCCTCGACGATCACGTCGCTCGTGATTCTCGGGTAGGTCTTCGTGTCGTTGACGATCCCGGCGTCGGGATTGCCCTTGACGTAGTCGACGTACGCCTCGTCCATGGGCCAGGCGTTGATCTTGCCCTCCGGCCCGTCCTCCGGGTCGTCGATCGGTCCGCCGTAGAAGCGAAACGGCTCGGTCAGGATGTAGTCGTCGCGCGCCGCCAGCCACGCCGTGCGGGCAGCCTCGAGCGTGCCGGCGCTGGGCTTGGCGACGAACGCCTCGATGGACTTCTGCATGGCGCCGGTGCTGTCGATCGAGGCGTCGTATGACGCCAGGACGAGGTCGGCGTACGTCGTGGCGACCGCCCGCTTGTCCTGGCGGGACACCTCGGAGCCCTTGTCGTCGCCACCGCCGCACGCGCCGAGCAACAGCGCGACCGACACCACGACCGTGGGCAACACCTGCTTGGATGGCATGCGAACACCCCGTCTTCGATACTCAAGTTAGGGTGACCTTACTTGATATTAGGGTACCCTTACTTGCAAGCGCGCGCGCAGCCGGTTTGGGGTCCATCTAGCATCGGAGCAGAAATGCGGGACTTCGGTTAGTGGAAGTTGCGTGCTTGGTGCCCGCGTGTGGATGTGGTCTCGGCTCCGCGGGTGTGCTCGCATGGCGGCACCGTGGTCGACGTGCGACTGTGAACCTGCTGATCGGCCCCCTGGGGATTGCTGACGCGGGTCGTCAGCGGTAGGTCGCGAGCGTGTCGCGGCCCGGCGTGAGATGACGGGGTGGCTGGTCGGGGTGGATGTGGTAGCGGCCGTTGAGGTTGATGTGGGCGTGGATTGCCGGCGACAGCCGCGCGAGGTCGATGTCGTCGAGCAGTCGGCCGGCCGCGCGTTCACGTTCGACGATCTCGTTCATGTGGTGGGTGTTCCATGTCACGATCGCTGTGGAGACGAGCGCGAGGGCGGCGGCTTGGGTGCTCTGGCGGTCCAGCGTCTGTAGGCGGATGCGGCCTTCGTTGCCGTAGAAGACGGCGTCCTCGAGCGCGAAGATGCTTTCGCCCTTGTTGAGTTGACGATGGATCCCGCGACGCTCCGGAGGGCGGGTGAGGTAGCGCAGCACGAACTCGGTCTTCACGAGCCGGCCGTAGTCCTGCAGCGCGGCGGCGAGCATGGTGCGTCGTTGCTGGGCGTGCAGGCGCGAGACGAGCAGGCTCGCGGTCACGGTCCCTTGGTCAAGTGATCCGGCGACGCGCAGCAGCTCATCCCACTGGCCAAGGATGAGCTCGGGCTTGACGCGGTGCTTGAGCAGCCGGCCGGCGAGACTGTCGTGCGCGGCGCCGGTGCGCCATAGGCGGGTGTCGGGCAGGCCGGCGAGGCGTGGAGCGAACTGCAGGCCGAGGAGATCGAAGAGCGCGAAGATGACGTCGCTGTAGCCGGCGGTGTCGGTGCTGTGGATGCGGATCGGCAGCTGACTGCGGTTGTCCAGGATGCCGTCCAGCGCGTACGTTGCGTCCCGGACGGTGGTGCGGATCACGCGTGTCGCGAAGTGTGTGTGCTGATCGGAGACGAAGGCGTAGTGCGTGAGGCCGCGGTTGCGGCCGAAGTAGCGTGGCAGCGCCCGCGCTTGCTGGCTGTCGGGGCTGACGCGGCGGCGCTTTCCGTCGCTGCTTGATCGTTCGCCTGTGCCCATGCGTTGGGCGAGCGAGATCGTGGACTGGTGATCGACGATCCGGCCTGTCGCGGCTTCGAGCGTGTCGTGGCGCAGGTACCACTCGCTTGTCCAGCCGACCTGCGCGGGCGACAGATCGCTCGCCCTGGCCATCCTGCCGGTCCCGAGGTTGCAGGCCTGCGCGATCAAGGCCGCGAACAGATGGCGGGCGTGGTCGGCTCGTCGCGGCGGGGATCCGCCGGCGTGTGTGAGGTGGCGTGTGTATCCGGTCCAGCGGTCGACCTCGATCAGCAGGTCGGGCAGGTCGATGACCGGTAGCTGGTTTGCGATCTCCTTGGCGAGCTCGTCGACGTCGGGCTCGCGCGGCTCGGCGCGCAGGCGCTTGACGCTGAGGTTGCCCTGCTCGCCGATCGTGACGTCGGCTTCCGCGGCCTGCAGGTCGCGATCGAGCACATCGCAGTGACGGGCAGTCCGCTCGAGCAGCACGCCGATCCGCTCGTCAGCGGCTGTCGGTAGTTCGAGCTCGTGGAGGATGCTGGGTCGGGCGGTGGGCCAGTCGGTGCGGGAGATGAGGAAGCGCTCGGGGTCGGTGTAGCGGCGGCTGCCCTGTACCCAGATCTCACCGGCCCGTAGGGCGCCGCGCAACTCCGACAGCAGGCACAGCTCCCAGTGATGGCGATCGATCCCGCCGCCAGCCAGCAGGACATACGGTCGCCAGCTTCGGGGAACGAATCCGACGGGCGCGTCGTCGGGCACCTTGCGGGCACCGCGGCGGTTGAGGTCGCGCAGCACGTCGACGGCGGCGAGCAGTGGTGCGCCGTCGGGGTTGGCGCGCAGTGGACCATCCAGGGTTCGGCGGAGACTTGGTTATCAGGTTTCCTCTCAAGAGAGGGGGGAGTCAGACCGTACCGGTCATCGCATAGTCATGGACGGCCTCGAACTCGACCGGAGGCGTGTCGTCGAGGCTTGAGTGCAGGCGCTCATGGTTGTACCAGCCGACCCACGCCACGATCGCCAGCTCGAGCTGGCCGCGGGTGCGCCACGGACGGTCGGCGATCAGCTCGGTCTTGAGGGTGTCGACGAAGCTCTCGGCCATCGCGTTGTCGTAGGCGTCGCCGGTCGAGCCCAGCGACGCGAGGACGCCGTGGTCGGCGAGCGCGTCGTTGAACTGGGCGCTGGTGTACTGCGAGCCGCGGTCGGAGTGATGGATCAGCAGCTGCGCCTCGTCGGGACGGCGGGCCGCGACAGCCATGTCCAGGGCGTCTTGGACGAGCTCGGTGCGCATGTGCCCTGCGAACTGCCAGCCGACGACCATCCGCGAGTAGCAGTCCAGCACGAAGCTGAAGAACACGACGCCCTCCCAGCAGCGGATGTAGGTGAAGTCCGCGACCCACTTCTCATCCGGGCGCGCGGCGCTGAAGTCGCGATCGAGCAGATCGGGCGCCGCGGCAGGCTCGGCGCTCTGGACGGTCGTTCTCCACGGCCGTCCGCGGCGCTTGGCGCCACAGATGCCGTTGGCGGCCATCAGCCGCTCGATCTGGCAGCGCGGCGCCGTCTCGCCCTGACGGCGCAGCGCCTTCCACATCCGCCGCGACCCGTACGCCTCGTAGTTGGCCGTGTGCGTCGCCTTGATCACGCCCAGCAGCCGCTCGTCCTCGACCGCCTGGGCGATCGCTGCCCGGTCGCGCGCTGGTAGTACGCCGACGCCGACACCCCGATCGTGTCGCAGATGAGCTCGACGGCGAAGCGCTCGCGTTCCTGATCGATGAACGCGCTCACCTCCGCGGGGTCCCGTCGAGCTCCTTGGCGAAAAACACGCTGGCGGCCTTGAGGATCTCGTTGGCCTTGCGCAGATCGCGGACCTCGCGCTCGAGTGCCTTCAAGCGGTCGCGCTCAGCGGTCGTGAGGCGATCGTTGCGGCTGCCGACGTCCGCTTCGGCCTGACGCACCCACAGGCGCAGCGCCTCCTTGTGGACGCCCAGATCGCGCGCGACCGCGGCGATCGGACGCTGGGAATCGAACACCAGCCTGACCGCTCGCTCGCGCAGCTCGTCGGAGTACTTCGATGGTCTTGGCATGACAGGGAGTTCCTCTCCCCAGGACCGAAATCCTGGATTCGAGGTCTCCGTCAAAGCCGGGACGGCTCACAGTCGCAGCGTCGACAGGACACGCGGGGCGAACTGGCGGGCGGCGTTGTAGCGCTCGCCGCGCTGCTCGACGTGGTTGTCCTCCAGCGGGCGCTTGATCTCGGCGGCGAGGTCGAGCGCGAGCTGCAGCTCCTCCGGGGTCGCGCGCTGCCAGACGGCCTGGCGGACCTGCGGATCGGGGATCTCGGGGTCAAGCAGAACCTCGCGCAGCTCGCCGAGCAGCACCACGGATGCGTTTGCGCTGTCGGCGACGTCGAGCTTGAGCTTGACCAAGGCTCGCCGGGCTTTGGCGTGCTGGATGCCGACCCCGTCGTCGAAGAGGTCGACGATCTCGTCCGTGATGCGTGCGGCGGCCTCGGCGCAGAATGCCAGCAGCGCGGGGTGGCGAAACCCGCGGTCGCGGCGGCCGATCGCCTGGCTGGTCGCGTGGCGCACGTACTGCGCGAGCATCCGCCGCCGGTTTGCCGG
>JALZJA010000497.1 GCA_030860005.1 Actinomycetota bacterium | reverse complement strand
CCGCTGGCGCGTGTCGCGCAGCCGCGCGGCGCCGGCCGCACGCGTGTCGACGTCGACGACGAGCAGCGCCTCACCGAACTGCGGCGCGCGCGCGATCGCCGTCCCCTCGTGATCGACGACGAGCGAGTGGCCGTCGAAGACGAGCTCGTCTTGACCGCCGACGAGCGCGCAGAAGGCGACGACGGCGAGGTTGTCTTTCGCGCGCTGCGCGATCATCTGCTCGCGTGCGACGCCCTTGCGGGCGTGGTAGGGCGAAGCCGACAGGTTGACGATGAGCCGCGCGCCGGCGAGCGCCTCCTCCGACAGCGGCGGGCCCGGCTGCCAGATGTCCTCGCAGACCGTCAGTCCGACCGTCACGCCGTCGATCTCGATCGTCGCGCCGCCGGGACCGGACTGGAAGTAGCGCAGCTCGTCGAAGACACCGTAGTTGGGCAGGTGGATCTTACGGTAGGTCGCTTGCAGCGCGCCGTCGGCGAGCACGCCGGCCGCGTTGTAGACGTCCTCGGCGCGCTCGGGATAGCCGACGAGCGCGACGATGCCCTCGACATCGGCCGCGAGCTCGACGAGCGCCGCGCGCGCGTCGGCGAGGAAGTGCTCCTTGAGGAGCAGGTCCTCGGGCGGGTAGCCGGTCAGCGCGAGCTCTGGAAAGCAGACGAGCTGCGCGCCGGCCTCGTGCGCGCGAGCGATGTCGGCTGCGATCCGGCTCGCGTTGCCGGCGATGTCGCCGACCGTTGCGTTGAACTGCGACAGGGCAATTCGCAGCGCACCGCTCATCCGCTCTCCCGTCCCAGCCAGTACTCGACGAAGTTGCGCAGGGCGGGAAGCTCGGCGCGGGAGGCGTCCAGGCGATGACGGGCGCTGAGCGCCGAGACCGGCACGGGCAGCTCGTCCTGGCGGCGAACCAGCACCGCCTGCCCGACCGCGGCGAGCGCCTTGTCCGTACCGGCGATCTCGCGCTGAAGTGCACGCAGCGCGGGGGAGAGCTGCGAATCGGAGTACACCAGCAGCACGTTGCCGGCCTGCACGACCGGCCGCTCGCCCTCGGGGCGCTCGCGGCCAGGTCCCCGCGAGGTCGACACCGTGGCGTCGTCGCGCGCGTTGAAGTACGCGATGGCGCCTATGACTCCGGCGGCGGCCAGGAGCACGACGCCGATCGCGACAGCGGGGCGCGCGGGCATCACATGGGGCTCTTCGACGGCGGCTGAACCTTGCTGCGCCGGCGCGCGCGGCGCCCGTACGCCGCCGCGCCGGCGACGAGCGCATCGATCGACTCGCGCAGCGCGACGCCGAGCGCGTCGAGGTCGGGCAGCGCGTCGTAGTCGGCGAGCAGCCCGAAGCCGAGCCGCCCGTCGTAGCTCACGACCGCGATCCCGAGAGCGTGGTGTGCGGTGATGGGGACAACCGGATACAGCGCGAGCAGGCGGCGTCCCAGGAGGTACAGCGGGAACTGCGGTCCGGGGATGTTCGTGACGACGAGGTTGTAGGAGCGCTGGCTGTGCTGCAGTCGCGCGGCCTGGCTCATGATCGTCGGCGGCGCGAAGTCGGCCAGTTCGGTCAGCGTGCGGGCCTCGACCGCAGGCTGGCGGTTGTCCCACAGCTCGGCGGTCTCGTCGCGGATCGACGCGCACTGCGCCGCCGGATCCTCGATCCCGACCGGCAGCGACACCCAGCGCGGGGCGACTCGGTTGCCGAGCGCGCCCTGGTCGGAGTTCGCGCGGATCGAGACCGGCACGAGCGCCTTGAGCACGAGCCCGTCGGTGTCGACGCCTCGGTTGCGCAGGAAGCGTCCCAGCGCACCCGCGACGCTCGCGAGCACGCCGTCGTTGACCGTCCCGCCGAGTGAGTTCTTGATCGCCTGCAACTCGGCGAGCTCGGCGTCGACCCACGTGTAGCGGCGATGCGGGCCGGTCTTGACGTTCAGCGCCGTCGGCGGGGCCGGGCGCAGGCCGGCGAATGCGAGCGCGCCCACCGCCTGCAGTCCGTGGCGCGCCTCGCGCAGGAACTGCCGCGGCCCGCGCACGAGGACGCGGGCGTTGCG
>JALZJA010000453.1 GCA_030860005.1 Actinomycetota bacterium | reverse complement strand
CCGATCCGCCTACCGTGCTCGCGCAGGTGAGACACTGGCGGAGATCGAGCCGCTGCGATGACCGGACTGACGCCCGACATAACGAAGGCAACCGTCGTGCGCCACGGCGTGTTGCGGCTGACCTTCGCTGACGGACTGACTGGCCAAGTCGACGTCCTCGATCGGATGCACGGGCCCGTCTTTGAGCCAGCTCGCAGCACGGAAGGATTCGCGAAGGTGAGCGTCGATCGGGAGACCGGCACAGTCGTGTGGCCGGGAGGCGCAGACCTGGCTCCCGACACGCTCTACGAGCGCGTTCGCACCGGCGCTTGGCCCGAGGCTGCCGTACGCGACTGATCGCAGGCGAAACCCCATGCCTGGCCGCAGCCATGGCCGAGGGGCATGTCTCGAACACCGTGCCGCAGAGGATCCGTCACTGAGACGGCTTCGCAGCTTTCGTATCTCCGCCTCTACTCTCTCACGCCCTCACGGTGCGTATGCGCCGGCTCGGCCTTGACGATCGCCGGCTCCTTGAGGCCGCCGCGCAGGTCAATCTCGCCGGCCAGGACCTCGCGGGCGATCCAGTCGCGGTGAGCCAGCAGGTCGGCGTCGCCCTCGGGCAGCGTCAGAACGATGCGGTCGGTGAGCTCGATGCCGGCCGCTCTGCGCATCACGTTAACGGAATGGATGAGGTCGAACACACGGCCTTCGCGGCGCAGGTCGTCGTCGAGCTCGACGTCGAAGGCGACGCTGATGCCGTTGTCCTCGGCCGTCGCCCAGCCCGGCAGCTCGTGCCGCTCGCCCTGGATGACGTCGGAGGCCTCGAGCAGCTCGCCGGCGACGCGGAGACGGCCGTCCTCGAGCAGCTCGACCTCGCCGCGCTCGAGCGCGGCGCTGACGCCGCGCAGGCGCGGACCCAGGCGCGGGCCGAGCACGCGCAGGTTCGGCAGCATGCGCGTGGCGGTCACAGGGCCGGCGTCGAACTCGACGCTCTTCACGCGCAGCTCCTCGGCGATCTCCTCCGCGTGGGCGGCCGCCGCGGGCGCCCCACGGACGTAGAGCCGCCGCAGCGGCTGGCGGAGCTTGATCCCGCGCTGGGCGCGCGCCCGGCGGCCGAGCTGCACGACCGTGCGCACCGCGGCGGTCTCGCGCACGAGCTCGTAGTCGCACAGTTCCGGGAGTGCCGCGGGCCAGCCCGCGAGGTGGACCGAAGCCGGCACGCCGTCGGCGACGTCGGTGACGAGGACCGTCCAGAGGTGATCAGTCAGGAACGGGATGAGCGGCGCGACCACCCGCAGCGACTGCACGAGCGCCGTCCACAGCGAACGGAAGGCGGCCTCGTCGAACGCGTAGAAGCGCCGGCGCGACCGGCGGATGTACCAGTTCGAGAGATCGTCGAGGAACGCCTCGAACGCCCGCAGGACGTCTACGCTCAGGTACGCGTCGTAGGCGGCCTCCGCATCGGCGATCAGCTGCTGCGTTCGTGCCTGCAGCCAGCGGTCCAGCGGGCGCAGCTCGACTCCGGTCACGCCCGTCTCCAGATCGCGCAGCTGCGGCTGGAAGCCCTCGATGCGCGCGTAGTCGGCGAAGAAGCGCACCGAGTTCCACAACGTGAGCAGCCGGCGCTTGACCTCGTCGGCTCCCGCGTAGCCGAAGCGGATGTTCTGCGCCGGCGGCTGCCGGGAGTAGAGCCAGCGCATGACGTCGGCGCCCATGCGATCGAACGCCTCGTCGGCGGCGATCAGGTTGCCCCAGGAGCCGTGCATCTCGCGCCCCTCGGCCTCGAGCAGCTTCTCGTAGGTGAGCACCTTGCGGTAGGGCGCACGGCCGGTCAGCACCACCGACATGAAGAACAGGGAGTAGAACCACAGCCGGATCTGCTCGCGCATCTCGGTCACCCAGTCGGCCGGGAACCACCGCTCCCAGGTCTCGTGGTCGGGCAGGTCGGCAAGGGTGAGGCCGGCGGCCGCGCCGGTCGCGTTGCCGGCCTCGACGAACGCCGGGTTCTGCCAGCCCAGGGTCGAGAAGGGCACGATGCCGGCGTCCAGCCAGACGTCGCCGACCTCCGGGATCCGGCGCACGTCGGAGTCGCAGCGCTCGCAGCGGATCACCACCGCGTCGATCCACGGCCGATGCAGCTCCTGCAGGGCGTTGAGCCCGGACACAGCGCGCGCCTCGAGCTCCGCGCGCGAGCCGATCACGTTCAAGCAGCCGCAGTCGCACGGGTAGAACGGCAGCGGCAGGCCGTAGAAGCGCCGCCGGGAGATGTTCCAGTCCCCCATGTTGCGCAGCCAGTCCTCCATGCGCTTGCCGTACTGCGGCGGCGTCCACTCGATGCGCCCATTCTCCTCGAGCATCCGCTGCCGCACGCCCTCCACGCCGATGTACCAGTCGTCGGCGACGCGGAAGATCAGCGGCGTGTCGCAGCGCCAGCAGTGCGGATACGCGTGCACCACCGTGCCCGCGTCGACCAGCGCGCCGCGCTCGCGCAGGGCGGCGACGATCGGCTCAGCGGCCTCCGCGATGCTCATCCCCGCCAGCCACCCGTAGGCTGGATAGAAGCGCCCGCTCTCGTCGACCGGCGTGAGCACCGGCAGGCCGTGGACCTTCGCGAGCTCGAAGTCCTCGGGGCCCGCACCGGGCGCGATGTGGACGATCCCAGTGCCGGTGTCGAGCGCTACGTCGGCCCACGGGATCACGCGGTGCTCGACCTGCGCGCCGGGCTCGAGGTCGTCGAACGGCCCGCGGTAGCGGAGGCCGACGAGCTCGCTCCCCGTCGCCTGCGCCTCGTAGGTCGCATCCGGCTGCGACGCGACCGCCACCCAGTCGCCCGAGGCCAGCCGCCCGTACTCGAGCTCGGGATCGACGGCGGCGGCCACGTTGGCCGGCAGCGTCCACGGCGTCGTCGTCCACACCACCAGCGCCTCGCCCGGGCGTCCGAGGAACGGGAGGCGGACGTAGAGCGAGGAATCCTCGCGCTGCTGGTGCACGCCCGCCTGCGAGAGCTCGTGCTGCGAGAGCGACGTGCCGCAGCGCGGGCACCACTCAGTGGACCGGTGCCCGCGAAACAGCCAGCCGCGGTCGTGCACCACGCGCAGGAAGCGCCAGATGTACTCGATGTTGTTGTCGCTGAACGTGTAGTAGTCGCGCTCCCAATCCATCCACATACCGAGCCGCTGCGACACCCGGCGCAGCTCGTCCGAGGACCAGGCGACCACCTCGCGGCAGCGCGCGGCGAAGCGCTCGAGCCCGTACTCCTCGATCTCGCGCTTGGAGTTCAGGCCAAGCGACTTCTCCACCCTGACCTCGATCCACAGCCCCTGGCAGTCCCACCCGTTCTGGTAGCGCTGGTGGCGGCCGCGCAGCGCCTGATAGCGCTGGAACACGTCCTTGAGCGTGCGCCCCCACGCGGTGTGAACGCCCATCACCTTGTTGGCAGTGACCGGGCCGTCGATGAAGGAGAACGTCGGGCCGTCCGCGTTCTGCTCGCGCA
>JALZJA010000420.1 GCA_030860005.1 Actinomycetota bacterium | reverse complement strand
GGCCTCGTCGTCGAGCGCCTCGTCGATGTTGGGGACGTAGAGGGCTTCGATCGAAGGGGTGAGGACTTGGATGACGCCCAGGTCGGGGGCAACCGGCCTCGCCAGCGGAACGTCGAGGTCGTTGAGGACGGCGAGCGCCTCCTCACCCATGACCACCACGATCCGGGGCGCGACGATGGCGAGCTCCTCGAGGACGCGTGCGACGCACGCGGGGTCTGCGACGGCCGGATCGCCGACCGGGCACTTGACGCACAGCGTCCCGTAGACGCACAGCGGGTCGATGTCCAGCCGCCGCAGCGACTTCATGAGCGCGGTGCCAGAGCGCCCGTAGAAGGCCACCCCCTCCTCGACCTCCGCCGGCCGGGGCGCGTGCTTGAGCAGGAGCACGTCTGCCTGCGGGTGGCCCGAGCCGAGCACCGGCATCAGGCTGCCGCGCGGACAGTGGGGGCAGGCCTGGAGGTCGCGGCTGAAGGCGTTGATCTCGCGGATCGCTCGCTCGAGGTACTTCTCGCGGATCTCGTCGTCGGTCGCGGGCATCGGCTCACCCCAGTTAGACGGCGCGCCGCTCGCTCCTTGACCCTGCATCAGGACTTGCGGCGTGCGCCGACCTTCGTCTGGAGGAACTTCAGCGCCTGGACGTAGAGGAGGTTGGCCGGTTTGCGGATGATGTCGGCGTCGCGCAGGGACTCCAGGAACTCCTCCGGGCCGTGGAAGTCGCGCATGCGGATCCGCGCCGAGCCCAGCCCCTGGACCACGTGGGCGTCCGAGCCCGCGCCGGCGGGGATCCGGTACTTGGCGGCGAAGCGGACGGCCTCCTCGTTGAAGCGCCCGACCGCGACGCGCGGGTTGTAGACCTCGATCGCGTCGACGTCGTCGAGCACTTCGAGCAGGTGCTCGTAGTCGGGCACCGAGTGCATGCGGTCGAACGGGTGGGGAACGTAGACCAGCCCGCCCTGGCGCTTGATCTCGGCGATGGTCTCGGCAAGGGTCATGCCCCGCGCGATCTTCTCCTCGATGAACAGGCCGATGACCTCGCCCTGGTCGGCGGTCTTGACCTCCTCGGCGACGATGACCTTGACGCCGTACTCAGCCGCCTTGTCGCGGGCCTCGTACGCGCCGGAGATGACGTTGTGGTCTGTGACGGCGATCGCGCCCAGGCCCTGCTCGCGCGCGGTGGCGAGGAGCACCTCGACCGGGGTCGCGCAGTCGTGGGAGTGGTCGGTGTGCATGTGCAGGTCGACGTCGATCCGGGGTCGCGTGCGTATCCGCGCGGCGAGCTCGCGATCACCCTCGATTGGATGACGACGGCTGACGAGTTCGCCGTAGACGTCCTCGAGCTCGTCGGCCACGCGCGACCACGTCAGCTTCGCGCGCAGCGGCGCGGCCTGATCGCGCAGGCGCTCGCGCAGGGCGCGGTCGTCGATCAGGCGGGCGAGCTGCGCGGTGAGCGTCTCGGCGTCGCGCGGCTCGAACAGCAGCCCGCGCTCGCCCTCGTCGAGTATCTCCTCGTAGACGGGCAGGCGGGAGGCGAGCGGCACGGCACCCGCCTTGACGGCCCGCAGTAGCAACGACGGCGCGGGCGCTGCGCCCTCGGATGCGGCGACAAAGACGTCGGCCTGGGCGAGCGCCTCGTCCGCGCCGAGCTCGTCGGGCGTCAGGTAGCGCACGCGCCGGTCGAGATCGGCGCGCAGCGGCGTGCTGCTCGACGGGCCGCGGGCCGAGATGATCGTCACCTCCCAGCTGCCGGCCGGATCGAGCCGTCGCAGCGCGCGGAGGACGAGGCGCAGCGCCGGGCGCTCCTCGTCGTCGACGAACGCGATCCGGATCGCGCCGACGTGGGCCGCCCGGGGCGGCGGCGGATCGCAGCCGGGCAGCATCACGCGGTAGTCGGCCGGGAAGAAGCGCTGCATGAGGTCTCGGGTCGCCGCAAAGCTCGCCGCCCGGGCGTCGAGGCGCCCGAGCACGAGCTGGACGACCTTGCGCGCGACCTGCGTCGAGAGCAGGCGCTCGGTCGGGGCGTGGAACGTGCCGATGTTCAGCGCCCGCGAGTGGCGCAGCGCGGCGCTCGATGCCGACGGCGCGAACGGCTCGTGAACGTGGCAGACGTCGAGCGGTGCGATCGTCAACAGGTCCTCGATCGTGCGCGAGACGTCGACGGGCAGCGCCGGCACGCGCCGGCGTGAGTTGCCGGGCAGCTCGGGCAGCGCGTCGCCGACGGCGAGCACGCGCGGCGGCGCGCCCGGCTCGGGCAGCAGCGCCGCCGGATCGTCGCGCGCTGCGCCGACCGCCTGGCG
>JALZJA010000408.1 GCA_030860005.1 Actinomycetota bacterium | reverse complement strand
CGCCTGCGCGGCGCCGTGCGCGGAGGGTGTGGGGGTCGGGCGGCCCTGTACGGCGCTGAATCCCACACCCCCACCCAAGCACGCCGCGCCGGACTTGCGACCCGCCGCTCAGCGCCTCGCGCCGAGCGCCTCCAACGGCGACCGTCGCCCACCCGCCGAACTCACCCCCGGCCGCACCACGACAGCGACCACGAACGTCCCCGCGGCCGCCAGCGCCACCGACGCCCCCGCGGCCGTCTCCAGCTCCGCGCTCGCCACGAGCCCCGCAACGCCCGCACCGGCACCCAACACAGCGCCCCAGGCAACCTGGCCGCGAACAGAAGCGCCCACGCGCAAGGCAGCTGCCGCCGGCGCCACGAGCAGCGCGAAGACCAGCAGGTTCCCGAGCCCCTGCACGGCCGCGACCACCGCCACCGCCAGCAGCGCCAGCAACGCCAGCTCCACCCGGCCCGGCCGGACGCCCAGAGACGGCGCGGCCACAGGATCGAAGACCGCAAGCACCAAGAACCGGTGGCCGAGCGTCAGAGCGGCCGCGATCAACGCCGCCAGACCGCAGGCCACTGCGATGTCGCCGGTCGTCGCGCCGAGCAGGTCGCCGAACAGCAGCTCGCCGAGGCGTGCGGGCACGTCTCCGGACAGCGCGAGCACCGCACCAAGGGCGAACGCCGTCGTGACCGTGACCGCGACCGCGATCTCCGATCCGACGCGCGTGTCGCGGGCGGCAAGCGCGATCAGGGCCGCTGCCAGAAGCACGCCGCCGGTCGCGCCGAGCACGAGCGGCACCCCGGCGAGCGCCGCGACCACCAGCCCGGGCAGCATCGCGTGCGCGAGCGACTCGGCGGCGTAGGCGTGACGCAGGTGCAGCAACCAGACGCCGAGCGCGCCGCACGCCGCGCCGAGGACGACGACCTCGAGCAGCGCGCGCTGGAGCAGTCCCGAATGGAGGATCTCGCTCATGGGTGCGCGTGGTCGTGGTGCTGCACGGCCACGGCGCGGCGGCCGTCCTGGAGCACGACGATCTCGCCGCCATAGGTCTCCTCGAGCGCGCTCGTCGTCAGCGTCTCGGAGGGCACGCCGTAGGCGACCTGCCGGCCCGTCAGGCACAGGACGCGGTCCCAGCGCCGCGCTTGCTCGATGTCGTGGGTGGCGATGAGCAGGATGCGCCCGTCGGCGCGCAGATCGTCGAACATGTCGACGATCGCCCGCTCGCTCGTGCGGTCGACGCCGGCGAACGGCTCGTCGAGCAGCAGCACGCGCGCATCCTGCACGAGCGCGCGCGCGAGCAGCACGCGCTGGCGCTGGCCGCCCGACAGCGCCCCGAAGCGATCCCGGGCGCGATCCCCGAGGCTCACGCGGTGCAGGGCGGCCAACGCACGCCGACGATCGGCGAGGCCGATCCTGCGATACCACGGCGTCCGCGCGTAGGCGCCCATGAGCGCGACATCGAGCGCGCTGACGGGGAAATCCAGTCGTGCGCGCTCGGTCTGGGGCACGTATCCGACGTCCCCCTCGATCTCGACCGTGCCGGACACCGCAAGCTCGCCCAGCAGCGCGCGAAACAGCGTCGTCTTGCCGCCACCGTTCGGCCCGAGGACGGCGACCGCCTGGCCCTCCAGCGCGCTGAAGGTGACGTCGCGCAGGACCGGCGGGTCCGCTCCATAGGAGGCCGACAGCCCGCGTACCTCGATCGCGCTCATCGCGAGCGGCTCCCTCGCGAGCCCAAGGCGACGATCGGCGAGCAATGACTCGACGTCATGCCGTCGCCTCTGGCGGGCGCCAGCGCCGCAACGCGCCCGCGCACGCCACGAGGCCGAACGCCCCACCGCCGATCACCGCGATCGCGGGGCCGGGCGGCAGGTCGGCGTGGTAGGCGAGCAGCAGACCGCCCACGCCCTCGAGGACAGCGAGCGCCATCGCCGTCGTAAGCAGCGCCGGCAGCGAGCTCGTGAGCAGCCGGGCGGTCGCGGCCGGGATCACGAGCAGCGTGCTCACGAGCAGCGCCCCGACCGCGGGCAGCGCCGCGATCACGGTCGCGGCCAGCAGCGCGAGCAGGAGCCAATCGCCGAGCGCCGACCTGATTCCGAGGGCCGGCGCCGCGGACGGGTCAAAGCCGGTCGCAAGCCAGGTTCGGGCGAGCGCCGCGGTGGCGACGAGCGCCGCGGCGCTGACGGCGCCCGCGAGCCACAGATCGCCGTCGCTGAGGCCAAAGAGCGTTCCGAACAGCAGCCGGTCGACGCCCGTGCCGGAGGGATAGACGTCGCTGGCGAGGACCGCACCCAGCGCGAGCGCGGCGGCGAGCAGCAGCCCGGTCGCGGCGTCGGAGCTCGTAGCGGTGGTACGGGTCAGCCGCGACAGCAGCCCGGCGAAACCGAGCCCGGCGCCGAGCGCCGCGACGGCTGGCGCGATACCCCATGGGCCCGCGACGACGAGCCCGGGGAAGGTCGCGCTGCCCGCGGCGTGGACGAAGAACGCCAGCCGTCGCAGCACGACCCACGCGCCGAGCAGCCCGCCGGACACGCCGAGCAGCACGACCGCGACGAGCGCGCGCTGCATGAACGGGGTCGTGAACGGATCGGACAACCAGCGCACCGGCCTAGCCTATCGAAAATGGTTCTCAACTAGCGGGGAGTGGCAACGCGCCAGCTTGCTCAAGCCGGGAGGTCACGGGGCCGATGCCCTGCAACGGGTTCGTTGTCATGCCCCCGCCTTCACGCCCCCACTGGCTCATGCTCCTCTCCGGTTTCGGCGTGGCGGGCTGCGTGTTGGGAGCGGTGGTCGCGGCGTTCGCTCTCGCCAGCGCGGTCGTCGGCTTCGGCGTCTGGCCGGGGGATCCCGCGAACGTCGAGCAGGGCGCGCTGACGGTCGGGCCCACGAAGCTCTCGCAGTCGGCGGATTCGCGCGATGCGGCGCCGCTCGTGCTTTCCGGGTCAGACACCGAGCGCGACACCGCGCGGGCCGACGCCGCGCGGGCCGACACCGCCGCAGCCGCTTCCACCGCGGGCACCGGCTCGCGAACCCCGGCCCAGCGC
>JALZJA010000396.1 GCA_030860005.1 Actinomycetota bacterium | reverse complement strand
GTCGGTGGCGGCACGCCGTTCCTGCCGCCGGTCACCGAAGACGTCCCGCTGGACCTGATCGAGACCAGGACGTTCGGCTCGCGCGTGATCTACGAGCGCTACGGGCGCGCCCGCGATGAGTCGGACTGACACCGCCGTCCGAGTCATCAGCGCCTCGCCGGACCGGGTGTTCGCTGCGCTGACCAACCCCGACGCGCTGCCGTGAGCGCGTGGTCCATGATGGCCGGATGAAGCTCGATCTGAACGCAGCGACCTCATTCCTGGCTACGCACGGTCGGCTGTTGGATCGGCACCGGTTGCAGCTGCTGCTTGAGGAGGCAGACGGCGAGGTCGTTCTGGGCGCACTTGAGGCTTACCGCAACCCTGACGGGGGCTACGGCTGGGGCCTGGAGCCTGATCTGCGATCGAAGGTAAGCCAGCCCGCCGCGGCGATGCACGCCCTGGAGGTGCTCATAGAGGTCGCGCCCGTGACGACGTCGACCCGGGCCGTCGAACTGTGCGACTGGCTGCAGCAGCACGCCCTGCCCGACGGCGGTCTGCCGTTTGCTCTGCCAGTCCCCGATCCCTCGGGGTGCGCGCCGTTCTGGAGACAGGCAAGCTCGGGTACGTCGTCGCTGCAGATGACCGCCCAGGTGGCGGCCAATGCCCACCTTCTCGGCCGCCGCCAGCCGGAGGTTGCCGCGCACGCGTGGCTTTCCGCGGCGACCGATTACTGCCTCGACGCCGTCCGCAATATGAATGGCGAGCCACATGCCTACGAGCTGATGTTCGCGCTGCAGTTCCTCGACGCCATCGCCGACCACATGCCGGAGGCGCCGGCGTTGCTCAAGCGGCTTGGGCGATCCCTGCCGTCGAGCGGTTTGATGCACGTCCAGGGCGGCGCAGAGGACGAGGCGCTGCACCCGCTGGACTTCGCCCCTCACCCCGGCCGACCCGTGCGTGAGCTGGTCTCCGACGACGTGATCGCCACCGACCTCGAGCGCCTCGCGACGCAGCAGCAGCCGGACGGTGGGTGGCTCGTCGGCTTCGCGCCGTACTCGCCCGCTGCCGCTCTGGAGTGGCGCGGGTATACCACCGTGCACGCCATTCAGATCCTTCGCAGCAACTCCTCCTGAAGCGCGTGGCCACCTGTGCCGAGCGTTCGGTCCTGCGCGACACCGAGGAAGCGGCGTCCCGCGGCACGATCCCCCTGCGGAACGTTGCTGGAGGTTCAGTCGCGAGCTCGCTCGCCAGCATGCGTGGGGGCGCACCGATGAGTTGCCGGCCCCGGCCCGGTCACTACTACACGAACGACGAAAGGAACCTCCATGGACACCACCACGATCCTCGATCGGTTGCGGTTTCCCGAGTCGACGCGTTGGCGCGATGGTCGCGTGTGGCTGTGCAATTGGCTCGCGTCCGAGATCCTCGCGGTCGATCCCGCGGACGGCAGCGCCGAGGTGATGGCGACGGTTCCGGTGCCGATCCCGTTCTGCATCGATTGGCTGCCCGACGGTCGGCTGCTGGTGACCTGCGGTATGGAGCGCAGGCTGCTCGCCCAGGCGGACGACGGAGCGCTCGAGCCCTATGCGTACCTGACCGGCGTCGTGGCGAAGGGAGCGATCAACGAGATCGTCGTCGACGGGCGCGGCCACGCCTTCGTCAACGGCGGCGGGTACGACATGATGGCCGGCGAGGACCCCGCGCCCGGGCCGATCGTCTGCGTCGCGCCCGACGGCGAGGCGCGGGAGGTCGCCGACGGCATCCACTTCGGCAACGGCATGGCGCTCACCCCTGACGATGCGACGCTGATCGTCGCCGAGTCGCACGCCGCGAGGCTGACCGCATTCGCGATCGGTGAGGACGGCTCTCTCGGCGACCGGCGCGTGTGGGCCGACCTCGGGGAGGGCGCGGCGCCTGATGGCATCTGCCTCGACGCGGCCGGCGCGGTCTGGTACGCCGACGTTCCGAACAAGCACTGTGTGCGAGTCGCCGAAGGCGGCGAAGTGCTTGAGGTCGTTCGAGCCGACCGCGGCTGCTTCGCCTGCGTGCTCGGCGGCGCCGACGGCCAGACGCTCTTCATCGCCGCCGCCGAGTGGGACGACGACGCGGGCATGGTCGCGCCCGAGACCGGCCAGCTACTCGCTGCGCCAGCACCGGCACAGCACCACGGACGTCCCTGATCTCAGGCCGAGACCGTCATCGCGCTCCTCCCGGAAGAGTGCGGTCCCGCTGCGCGGCGGTCCTCGCGATCGTGACCGGCGAGTCACAAGCCCGCAGGCCGATCCCTCCGAACAGGCCAAGGCGGAGCTTTTCGTGCCGGGTAGCGCGCGAGATTGCGACCGCGCATTGCCGCCGCCCGCGAGGCGCAGGTCAAAGCCGCTTCTCGCCCCAGTAGTCGGCGAAGGGG
>JALZJA010000384.1 GCA_030860005.1 Actinomycetota bacterium | reverse complement strand
CGGTCACGAGGTCGATCTCGCCCGCCTCCGCTCGAGCGGCGCTCACGAGCTCCCGCGCGGCGCCATAGGTCCGGTTGGCGATGGCCGGCAGGTCCTCCGCGCGCACGGCCCGGTCCATCGCAGCGTGGTCGTGGTGATACAGCGGCGTATCGTCGACGCCGAGGATGAACGGTCCGGTGATCGCCTCCATCTTCGGGCCGTAGAGGCCGACGGTGAAGCGAGCGGGGTCGCCGAGCACCTCCTTGACGTCCGCGTTGAGCGCCACGATCGTCACGCCGTCGTTGGAGACGATCGGGTTGACCTTGCGCATGAGCGCGAACAAGGGCCCCACGACCTGCTCGGCGCCCCTGCCGGCGAGGCTCGAGATCTTCTCGGCAACGACGTCGGAGCGGTCGTGCAGGCGCTCGCCGATCTCACGGATCTCGTCCTCGATGCCCATCAGCCCGTGATGCCGTCCGCGATCGCTGACAGGGCGGTCATCCCCGGGACGAACAGGTACTCGCCCCCGCGGGTCCTGACGAACACCTCCTGCGGCGAGAGGAAGAACGGCGGCTTGCCCTGGATCGTCATCTTGCCCTCGCCGTCCGGGTCGCCGAGGATGAAGTCCGTGTCGTGGCCGAGGCCGAAGAGGTTGCCGGTGTTCAGCCACTGCACCTGCACGCCCTCGAACTGACGCGAGATACTGGCCTGAAAGGAGACGAACACGAGCCCGCGGTCGGTGCCGTCATCGGCCGTTACGCCCTCCGGCAGCACCTTCCCGTACGGCATGCCGCGCCGGATCATGCGGTGGCGGAAGCTCAGGTGCCCCTCGAAACCGAGCGCGTCGCGCGGATTGGAGCGGCGAATGTGCGAGCCCAGCGGACAACGCCTGCCATCGAGATCTGAGTCGTAGCGAAAGTCGTTGGCTTCCGGCTGGGCGGCGTCGAAGGATGGATCGGGCTCGTCGGGGTGCGTGACGAGCGGCGTCCCGTCCGGCCAGCGCCCGACGACCTTCGCCGACAGCTTCTGCTCGTCGCCGTCCTCGTAGAGCTTCGCCGCGTCGCTCATGACGCGCCGCCAGCGCGCGACGTCCTGGTAGAGCTTGCGCCACACCATGTACGTCCCGCTCTTGCCGAGCGGTGCGGCGGGCGCGTTGGGCAGCCGGCGCTTGGGATCGACCCGCGTGTCCTCGTCGGGGTAGCCGAGGACGAACTCGCCCGGCGCCAGCGGCCGCCAGCCATCCTTCTCCAGCGGGACGCCTCCCCCGCGCGCCTTCTCTTCGTTGATGCCCTCGATCGCCGGCTGTGCGAACCCGTCGGCGTAGCCGAAGTGCTCGCGCGAGCCTGGCAGCAGCTCCGTGTCCGCCTGAGAGACGATCCGCAGACCCCCGGAGGACTCCATCGCGTCGCGCATCTTGCCCAGCGCGCGCACATGGTCCTCCTTGCGCTGCGCGTTGATCGTCAGCAGGATGTGTGCGTCGCGGGTGCCGAGCCCGCGCTCCCAGCTTTCGGGTGCGCTCGGTCCGACGTCTCCCAGCAGCTGCGCCCGGCTCGACATCCCCTCGCGAAACTCGCGCGAGAAGCTGCCGACGACCTCGTCAGAGACGCCGACCGCCGTCAGCCCCGCAGCCGTGAACGCGACGTTGAGCGTCGTGATCGGCTTGCCCGCCGTCCACGGCTCGGCCGTCGTGACGTGTTCGAGCACGTCGCCGAACCACGCCCGCGCCTGCGCGGGCGGGCACTCGACCTTCACGAAGGCGTAGGACGTGCAGTCGTAGTCGTTGCCGTATGCGCGCAGGATGTCGCCCTGGATATCGGCGAGGTCCATGCGCACGCGCGGGGCGGCCATCGCTAGTTGGCCCCGAACTCCGCGAGAAAGGCCTGCTGCAGCTCGGCGGGCTCCATGCCCTGCGTGCGCGTTGCGAACGCGATGACCTTGTCGCGCTGTTCGAGGGCCGCGAGGACCTGGGGGACCGTCGCCTCGCCGTACGCGGCGTAGAAGAAGCCGCAATCGATCTGGTTGTGCTCGAGGTAGCTCTTCAGCGCGTCGCCGGACGCGCTCTCGGGGCAGCCGACGCAGCGTCCCCAGATCTCGCCCGCCTCCGGCGCGAGCACCTCGCACAGCTCATCGAGGTAGCTGTCGAGCTCGCCGTCGAAGTTGCTCGTGAAGACGAGGTACTCCAGGTCGAGGTGCTCCTCCTTGCCCTGCTTCCAGGACGCGTCGTTATAGAAGTCCTTGATGATCACCCAGCGCCCCAT
Organism: Actinomycetota bacterium; assembly: GCA_030860005.1. Taxonomy (GTDB): domain Bacteria; phylum Actinomycetota; class Thermoleophilia; order Solirubrobacterales; family Solirubrobacteraceae; genus CADCVQ01. Next base: position 5,704 of record JALZJA010000384.1, on the reverse strand, counting down.
GTGCGTGCGCGGGAGCTTCGCGAACGGGCTGCCCGTCGCGTGCAGGCCCTCCAGGTAGGCGCGCAGCTCGCCCTCCCTGCCGGGCTCGATCGGCGTCATGGCCTGAAAGCCGTACGCCTGGCCGTTGCGGTTCGCGTCGCTCACAGGTCGCTCACAGGTCGCTCACAGCGCGTGCTGGCTGTCGGTCAGAAAGCGCTTCCAGGCCGCGGCGAAGGCGTCCGGATCCATCCCCTCCGCCCTGCGCTTCAGCGGCGCGAGCGTGCGGTCGACCTCGAGCGCGCCCTTGACCATCGTGATCGTCGAATCGGGATAGGCGGAGTAGTAGTGGCTCGCCTCGCTCTCGTTGTGCTGGATGTACCGCTTGAACGGCGCGGTCGGCAAGGCGTTCGGGAACCCGTAGGAGCTGCCCCAGAACGCCGCCATCCCGCTCGTGAGGATGTGCGAGAAGGCGTCGATGTACTCCTCCCAGCCGCCGTTGAAGTTGCTCTCGAAGTACATATGCGGGTAGCGCAGCTTGCGCTTTTGCTGCGGCGGGCCGTTGTAGGGGATCTCCGTGATCACCGACCAGCGCGCGAAGTGGATGAACGACAGCTTCACGAGCGTCGCCGTGAGCTTCGGAACGCGCTTGGTGACCGCGAACAGCACCGGCAGGAACGGGCGCCCATACCATTTGATCGTGCTGAAGACCGTGATCGCGATCGCCTGCCCGTGGACGTTGCCGCGGGGTGTACCGGTCGCGGTGACCGGCCCGGCGGACGGCGCCTGAGCACTCATCCGGCGACCTCGATCGTCATATCCGGCTTCGCGTCCGCTTCCCCATCGCGCCGCAGCATAGATAGCTGCGCGGGGGACGTGCGTCAATTTTTGTCCAGCTCGACGCGCATCGCCCTGGCGAGGGTCGCGCCGAGCACGTGCTCGACGTCACCGAAGCGCACCGTGATCGGCCCGTCGAACGGCTGGCGACCGACCACGAGACACCGCTCCCCAATGGCGATCCCACGCTCGGCGAGATAGCGCAGCATGTTCGGATCGGAGTCCGATACGCGCACGAAGCGCCCGCCCATGCCGTCCGAGACGTTGCTGAGCGCCTCGGTCTCGCCCTCGTCGATGACGAGGTCGCGATCGGGGATGGGATCGCCGTGCGGATCGTGCGTCGGGTTGCCCAGCTTGGCCGCGATGCGCGCCTCGAGCTCCTCGGAGAGCACGTGCTCGAGCGCCTCGGCCTCCTCGTGGACCCGGTCCCACGGCACGTCGAGGTGCTCGGCGAGATAGAGCTCGAGCAGGCGATGGTGGCGCAGCATCTCGAGCGCCAGGCGCTGGCCGGCATCCGTCAGCTTGACCCCGTGGTAGGGCTCGTGGACGGCCAGCCCGCGCTCTGCGAGCTTCTTGACCATCGCCGACACCGACGCCGGGGTGACGCCGCAGCGCTCGGCGAGGGAGTTCGTGCTGACCGCATCGCCGCCGGCGCGCTGCTGCAGCGAGTAGATCGACTTCGCGTAGTCCTCGATCGCGCTGCTGTGGCCGTGGACGGTGGCTGCCATCAGACGCTCACGAGCAGGCCGGTCGCGAACATCAGCGCCAGCCCGGCCAGCAGCCCGCCCACGACGCTGGGCTGCAGGCCGCTCTCGCCCTCGCCGCGCAGCGAGGGGGCGAGCTGGACGATGACCTGCACGATCGCCCCCGCGCCCGCACCGAACAGAAACGCCGCGACCGACGTGTTGAATGCCGCCGCGCCGATCCACGCCCCGAGCACCGCCGGCGCGCCCGCGATGAGGCCGAGCGCGGCCAGCCGCCCGAGCGACGGCCGGCCCCCCGCGATCGGCGCGACGATCGCCAGGCCCTCGGTCGTGTTGTGCAGCGCGAAGCCGACGACGAGGAAGGCGCCGAGCGCGAGCGCACCGGTCGTGTAGGCCGTGCCGATCGCCAGCCCCTCTCCGAGGTTGTGCAGCCCGATGCCGACCGCGATCAGCATCGCCAGCGTGGCGCCGCTCGCGCCGGCGTCGGCGCTGCGGCGCCGCCGCTGGGCCAGCCATGAGCTGACTCCCGTCAATGCGAGGAAGGCGACGGCCGCGCCGATGAAGACCAGCGCTGCGCCGCCAAACGCCTGCGACCCCTCGCCGGCGAGCTCGAGGCCCTCGAGCGTGGCGTCGATCGCCAGGAATGCGAGCAGCCCGACGGTGAGCGCCATGACGGCGCGCAGCCACGCCGGCGGGATGCGCCGGATCCACGGAAGCCACAGCATGCCCAGCGCGATCGGGATGACGCCGACGTAGATGCCCAGCAGCGCCATGAGCCCGAAGAACCCGACGTCGGCGGCGGGGGTCTCGACGGCCGCGTCGATCTCGTGGGTGATCGTCGCGCCGGTCGAGGTCAGCAGCGCGATCTCGTAGGCCTCGCCCTCGATCCACGGCTGCTGGATGCGCAGCTTCTCCGCACCCAGCCGCCCGACGGGCCGCTCGCCGCCCTCGAAGGCGACAAAGGCGTCGTTGACGAGGACCTGCGCGATCGTGACGGCGTCCGGCCCGTCGTTTCGAACCGTCAGCTCGATCGTGCCGGGCACGAGCGTTGCGCGCTCGACGGCGAGCTCCTCGGCCGGCGGGCCGCGCCGTTCGCCGATCCCCGGGCCGTCGAGCGCGGCGAACGCACCGACCGCGACAACGATGAGCAGCAGGGGACCGAGGCCGAGCAGCCACCCCGGCAGGCGGCGCGTCCCCGGGCCGCGCACGTCAGCGGTCGTGCCGCGAGCTTGCATCAGCCCGCGACCTCGAAGAACCCCATCCAGCCGAGCTCGGTGAACTCCGACTGGTGGGCGTGGAACATGTACTTGCCGGTGTACGGGAAGCGGATCTCGAGGATCCCGCGCTGGCCCTGGCAGAGCATGATCGTGTCGGTGAGCTCGCTTGGCTGCTTCGACGTTCCGGTCGGGAAGTACTCGAAGAAGTTGCCGTGCAGGTGAAACGAGTTGATGAGGTCGTACTCGAGCACGTTGACGAGGTAGATCCGGACCAGTTCGCCCCGCTTGACGCGGATCGGCTTGTCGGAGTACGCGAAGCCGATCGTGTTGGCGGCGTAGATCTCGTTGGCGCGATCGAAGTTCGTGTCGAAGCCGTTCATGACCATGACGAGCTCGTCGGCCTTCGCGCGCGGCTCGGAGGGATCGATGATGAACGTGCCATACAGGCCCTTGCCGAGGTGCTCGGCGAGCGGTCGCACGTGGCAGTGGTAGAGGTGCAGGCCGGCGGGGGCGGCATCGAACTCGTAGACGGTCTCGCCGCCCGGAGCGATCTCGTCGATGCCGTCCATCGACGCGCGATGGATGCCGTGAAAGTGCATCGTGTGTGGATGGCGGCCGCCGTTGAGGAAGCGGATGCGCAGGCGATCGCCCTCCTTGGCGCGCAGCGTCGGGCCGGGGATCCGCCCGTTGTAGGCCCAGGCCATGAACTTCACGCCGGGAGCGACCTCGATCTCCTTCTCGGAAGCGGACAGCGTCCACTCGCGCAGCGTGCGTCCGCCGGGCAGCTTGCTCGTCTTGCCGTAGTCGAAGTCGCGCAGGATCTCGTGCGGGTCAAAGCCGTTGGCGCGGTGGTTGACCTCGCCGCCGCGGAAGCGGGCGTGGCCGTCGTGCCCGGACGTCGCGGCTGCGTTGTGGGTGTCGTGCGGCTCGGCGCTGGCGGTCCCGTGAGAGTGCGGTATGGCGCCGTGCAGGGCGGTCGCCCCGAGGCCGATCGCGGGCACCGCACCGAGCAGCCGCCGTCGTGTCAAACGCTTCACGAGGAAAATTATGACATGGCGAAATCTAAATTGTGCGTTACGCCATATTCGGGCGCGCGGGATCGCGCCGGTGGCCTGCTCTCAGGCGCCCTAGTGGGCCTTCTTCTCGCCGAACGGACCCCAGATCGCGTACGTGAGGCCCGCGTCGGAGGCGGGCTGTGCGCTGGGCTCCTGGCCCACGGCGAGGCGGCCGCCCTGTTGGTTGAGGAAGAACGTCTCGCCGTCGGGGCTGAAGCAGCCGCCGCAGAACTCCGAGTCGTTGACCAGCGTCTGCGCGAAGTCGTAGATCCTCCCGCCCCTGGTCACCCCGCGGACGAACTGCTCGCCGTCACTGTCCTCCTGCAGGAAGACGTCGCCGCTGGCCGGGACGATGACGAGGTTGTCGGGGTTCTCGAGCTCCTCGGCGCTGGTCGACTCGTAGATGAGCGTCAGCTCGCCGCTGTTCCTGCCGCGCGGCTTGTAGACCCAGAGCTGGCCGAGCTGCGCCTCCCCGCCGGTGGTGCAGTCGAAGTACACGCGCCGGTCGGCCGTCCACGCGCCCTCGGTGCGGTCGAAGATCGCAGCGCCCTTCGCCTGGGCCTCCTTGCGGACGGTGTCCTGCAGCGGGTTGGGCTCGTCGATCGTCACCCATTCGACGCGGTAGGACTCGCCCGGGTTGGCGAGGTTGGCGTCGAAGCCCGGTCGGCCGCTGACGACAAGCGCCTGCAGCTTGCCACCGAAGGTCGCCAGGTCGCCGGCCTCCCTGGGCTGCCTGGCGGGCAGGAAGCGGTAGAAAGCGGCGTCGCCGCGATCCTCGGTCTCATAGAGAGCGCCGTCCAGCCAGGCCACCGCCTCGTGGGAGAAGCGCCCGGCGTCGACGATCGGCTGCGCGGTCACCGCGCCCCTGGCGTCGGCCGGAAGCTCGAAGGAGTAGCCATGCGGCACGCCGGTGCCCGGCGTCACGTTGTCCTCCACCGATCCGTAGTTGAAGATCTCCTCGCAGGTGATCCACGTGCCCCATGGGGTCTCGCCGCCGGCGCAGTTGGTGTGCGTGCCGCCGAGGACCGCGTACACAGCCTTCAGCCGGCGGTCCTTGCCGACGACGAGCTTGGTGGCGCCGCCGCGGACGTTGGAGTCCGGGTCGTAGCGCTTGCCCGCGGGTACCGGGACGGTGATCTCGCCGGCCCGCGAGCGGTTCTCGTGGTTGCGGATGAGGATCGTCGTGCCCTGGGGACCGTCGTAGGCGGCCATCCCGTCGAAGATCCCGGGCGTCGGTCCGCCCGTGGTCATCGGGTCGCCGGCGCGATTGATCACGCGGTAGCGGAAGCCCCTGGGCAGCGCGAGGTACGCGACGGCGCTGTCTCGTTCCGGCGTCGGCCGCAGCGCGCCGTAGCCGGTCGCCTTGCGCCGGCCACCGCCCTTCTTGGTGTTCGCAGCGTAGGCCGAGATCGGCCCTCCGAGCGCAAGTCCGGCGCTCACCGCCGCCGATCCCTGCACGAAGTTCCGTCGCGTGACGTCGGTCGCCATGATTTGCTCTCCCGTTCGTTGCCCAGCGTGCCGGACGGAGTGGTACCGCTCGCGATCGGCGGATTTGTGAAGCATCGGTGACCTGTTCTTGGCCAGGACGGTGCAACGCCATAACGTCTTGCTCGGTTGTCCGCGCACGACGCCTACCGTCCCGCCCCCAAGCCAGCGCCGCGTGGCGCCGGCGGCTTCTCACGCCGCGCGCTGCTCGGCCTGTCGCGGACGAAGCTCGGCCGCGCCGAGATCGATTTCGATCGCGTGACCGAGCGGCTCGCCGCCGCGTGGGATGGCGCGGCGCGCACCGCGTTGCTGCGCGCGATCGAGCCGGTCGGCGACGTGGTGGCCGGCGTGGCAGGCGCCACAGCCGAGACGAGCGTCCTCGATGTCGGCGCGGGCGACGGCAACGTCGCTCTGGCCTGCGCGGCGCGCG
>JALZJA010000376.1 GCA_030860005.1 Actinomycetota bacterium | reverse complement strand
CCCGCGAAGAGCGTCGCGCCCGCCACGCCGAGCCCGGCCAGCGGCGTCGCGCCCGACGCCCCGGGGCGCCGCTCGGCGAGTGCGAGGCAGGGCCAGAACGCGAGCACGAAGAAGCTCGCCTGCGCGTTGATGTAGCCCAGCGGCTCATGCAGCCGCCCACCGAGGAACATCGCTTCGTCGCCGCGCAGCATCCCGGCGAGCACCCAGCCGGCGACCGCGACCGCACCTGCCGCGAAGGCGCCGAACGCGACCGCCGCGCCGCGATCGCTGCGCAACAGCACGACGAGCAGCGCGAGCCCCGCCGCGTAGATCAGCAGCCGGTTGCCCTCGACGACGGCCTGCTCGATCGAGTCCGTCCACAGCGCCGACGCAAGCGCCAGCAGCGCGAGTACAGCGATCGCCGCGGGCGCGACGATCGCCCGGCGCGGCAGCCCGACCGGACCCGCGATCAGCGCCGCGGTCAGCACGATCAGCAGGCCGAGCCCGGCCGGCGCCCAGATCGACGAGTCGTAATAGCCCGCGGCGAACGGGCTCAGCCCGAGTCCGAGGCCGAGCGCGGCGAGGATGGCAAGCGCTGGCCCCGCGTTCGCACGGGCGCTGCTCATGGCCGCCGGCTCGTTGCGAAGCGGCTCATCGAACGCGACTTCCGGCGCCGCTGCCGGCGCGCGCGGGGCCGTGTCGAGCACTGCGATGACAAGCGCCATCGCGACGAGATACAGCAGTACCACCGCCACGAGCAGCCCGGAGCCGCCGCGCACCGCCACCAGGGCAAGCGCCGCCAGCAGCGCCTGCGCCGCCCCGAGCGCGGCGACCGACGCATGCGCGGTACGCAGCCGCGCGTGCGTCCGGTGCGTGAGGTGGTCGCGCCCCCCGGCCAGGATCGACACGCCGCGCCGGCGGCGCGAGACGACGACGAGGCACGTGTCGAGCGCGGGTACGCCGACGAGCAGCAGTCCCATGACGAGCGCCTGCCACTCCGCCGCGGCGGACGAGGCGCCGATCATCACGAGCGCCGCGATCGCGAAGCCGAGCGGCATGCTGCCGCCGTCGCCGAGGAAGATCCGCGCCGACGGCCGCGACAGGTTGTGCGGCAGGAACCCCAGGCACGCGCCGCACAGCGCCGCACCCGTGACGACCAGCCAGACATCGCTCTGCACGAGCCCGAGCACGGCGACGGCGGCCGCGACGACGCACGCCATCGTGCTCGAGGCGCCGTCCATGTTGTCGAAGAGGTTGAACGCGTTGACGACCGCCACGACCCAGACGACCGTCGCGAGCAGGTCGGCCGCCGGGCCGATCCCCAGCGACCAGCCCAGTCCCGTCGCCCACAGCATCGCCGCCAGGCCAGCCTCGACCGCGACGCGCGGCAGGGGGGCGACCGTTCGCCGGTCGTCAAGCGTGCCGACGGCCCACAGGACGACGACGCCGCTCAGCACCGGCAGCGTCTGGCCCGGGGCCGAGGTCAGGGCGAGGACGGCTACGACGAAGCCGGTGATGACCGCCAGGCCGCCGAGGTACGGCGTCGGTGCCCCATGTGCCTTGTAGCCCACCGGCGCGTCATAGAACTCGAAATGGGCGGCGAGCCGGATCGCGACCGGGGTCGCCGCATAGACGATCGTCATAGCGAGCGCCAGACCGAGCAACAGGCGTGCCTCAAGCGGCATGTGACCCGCTCTCCCGTACTGTCAGAAAGCAAGACAGGTTTCCAAGCAAAGCACGTTTCGGACCGGCGTGTGTTGCTTGCGCCCCATCTACACTCGTCGCGATCGCATGCTCCTCCGCTCGCGCGTAGGCACGGTTATCGCAACCGCCGCCATCACGTCGACCGTCGCATTCGCGACAAGCCCACCCGTGAGCGCGGCCGAGAAGGCGCTGTGGGGACCGACCACGTTGCCGAGCGGCTCGTCGGCGTTCGGGCTCTACTCCGAACTCGGGATCGACACGCTTCAGCTTTCGGTGAGTTGGGCGGCCGTCGCGCCTTCGCGTCCGGCCACAGCGAGCAATCCGGCCGATCCCGCGTACCGGTGGCCGCCGGCGATCGCGACCGCTGCGGCCGAGGCCGATAGACACGGCATCCGCCTCGCGCTGCTCGTGACGAACGCGCCGCCGTGGGCCAACGGTGGCCGCGCGCCGATCTGGGCGCCGGGCGATCCGACGGACTTCGCTGACTTCCTGACTGCCTCCGCGCGTCGTTATCCGGCCGTCCGTCGCTGGATGATCTGGGGCGAGCCCAACCGCGACGACCGCTTCCAGCCCAACCGCAAGGATGACCCCGCAGCGCCGCGCGCCTACGCATCGCTGCTCGATGCCGCGTACACGGCGCTCAAGCGCGAGAGCCCGCGCAACCGCGTCATCGGCGGCATGACATGGACGAGCGGGACCGTGACGCCGCGCGACTTCGTGCGCTGGATGGCGCTGCGCAACGGCAAGCGGCCGCGGCTGGACTGGTTCGGGCACAACCCGTTTCCGTTTCGCTTTCCGAAGCTCGCCGACGGACCGCTCTCCGGCTTTCGCGACATCAGCGACACGGACACGTTCAGCCGGGAGGTACGGCGCGCGTACAAGCGCACGGTGCCGCTGTGGCTCTCCGAGTACGCGATCCAGACGGGACGCGGATCGGACGTCTTCGCGACGTTCGTCTCCGAGCGGGAGCAAGCGCGGTACCTGAAGGCGGGCTATGGGATCGCCGACGACCTCGGCCGTCGCGTCGCCGGATTGGGATGGCTGTCGCTGCTCGACGAGCCGGACGCGCAGGGGAGCGCGAACTGGGGCGTCATGACGTACGGACTCAGGCGCAAGCCGTCATTCGCTGCCTTTGTCCGCGCTCCCAGCGAGCGCTTTGAGCCGAGAGTCGCAGTGCGGCGCGCTCGGGGGCGACGGAGCCTGCGGGTAAAGGTGATCCTCCGTCCGCGCCGCAACGGGATCATCCGTGTCGAGCTACGCCGCGGCAGCCGGCGCCTGGACCGGTCGCGGGTGCGTGGCAAAAGCGGCAGGCCACGCACCGTGCGCCTGCGCCACGGCTCGACTGCCCGCGGTCACTACACCGTCATCGTGCGCTCGGGCCGGGCCGCGACAGTACGACGGAACGTACGCGTTCGTTGAACAGAAACGACCTTGAAGACTCGGCGTCCGTGGGAGAGAGATCGTCCGGCCAAGTGGACGTTTGATGAACAGAAGTGACAAGATCTTGTTTGCTCACGCCACTGGCGGCTATGACGCTATAGTCGCGCCCGACAATCGTCGTCGTAGCAGCGCATGGGAAATTCCGGACCGTTATTGCGTCGGCACGGAGCCGAGGGGCTGAGGAATGATCGGCAAGTCAGTTTTTACCGCTGGTGCTGCGCTGCTCGTGGCAGCACTGGTGCCGGCGGCGGCGTCGGCGCAGCAGTACTACACCTTTCCGACAGAGCAGTGCGGTGCATCGATAGCTCTGAAGATCGTGGGGACGAACAACAACGACACCCTGACCGGGACGGTGTTACGCGACGCTATCCACGGGCTCGCCGGCAATGACCTGATAGCCGGCCTTGGCGCCGACGATTGCCTGTACGGCGAGGCTGGCGTGGACCGGGTCTCCGGCAATGACGGCGACGATCGGATCTTCGGAGGCGCCGGCAACGACGTCCTAACGGGTGGCCTCGGAGTCGACCGCATCAGAGGTGAGGCGGGCAGCGATCGCATCGACGGCGGCAGCGGCAAGGACTCGCTGAGCGGCGCTGCGGGCAACGACAAGCTGACGGGCGGCGGCGGGAGGGACAGCCTCAGCGGCGGTAGCGGCAAGGACCGGCTGACCGGCGGCAGTGGGAACGATCGCATTACCGGCGGCAGCGGCCGCGATCGACTGAGTGGCACTGCGGGCAACGATCGCCTCACCGCCAACTCCGGCAACGACCGCTTGATCGGAGGCTCGGGACGCGATCGGTTCTCCGGCGGTTCGGGCAACGACCGCATCTCCGCGCGCGACGCTCGGCGCGAGACAATCAACTGCGGCTCCGGTAGAGACCGCGTGACTGCAGACCGCAACGACAAGGTCTCGAGCAACTGCGAGGTCGTCAGACGGGGCTGAGCCGGTAGCGTCAGGCCTTGATGGCCGACATCACCGTCTACGAGAAGCGCACGTGTTCGACCTGCCGCAACCTGTTCACGCTGCTGACTGAGCGCGGCGTCGATTTCGAGCGGGTGGAGTACCACGTCGAGGGCATCTCCGGGGAGCGCATCCGCGAGCTGCTGGCCAAAGCCGGCATCTCGGCTCGCGAGGCGCTGCGCGTGCGCGAGCCGCTCGTCGCCGAGCTCGGTCTCGCCCGCGACGACATCACCGACGACGAGCTCGTCCCGCTCATGGCCTCACATCCCGAGCTGCTCCAGCGCCCGATCGTCGTGCGCGGCGATCGCGCCGTGCTCGCCCGGCCGCTGCATCGCGTGCTCGAGCTGCTCGACTCCTAGTGGGTCGCCGGCTTCGTCTGAACGGTGAACGGATCGGGTAGGAGCGCGGGCGCCACATTCCCTGCCCGAGAGGAACCCGCCAATGGGCTTCGACCAGTACCACGAGCCGCCCGCGGAGCTCTCCGCCGAAGCGCGCACGTACGCGCGCATGATCGCATCGCTCACCGAGGAAGCCGAGGCGATCGGCTGGTACGCACAGCGCATCGCGCTCGAGAGCGACGACGAGGCGAAGACGATCATGAAGCACTCCCAGCAGGAGGAGTTCACCCACTTCGGGATGGACCTCGAGTTCCTCCTGCGGCGCACGCCCAAATGGCGCGCCGTGCTCAAGGAGATCCTCTTCACCGAGGGCGACATCGTCGAGGCCGAGGAGGAGGCCGAGGAGGTCATGGAGCAGATGGAGGACGAGGAGAGCTGAAGCCGCCCGCGCCGCTCGCCCGGGGTCCTAGACTCGAACCGATGGCGATCTGCACGCCGGTCAGCGTGCGTCACGCGCGACGGGAGGACTTCGCGCCGCTCGCGGACGTCCTCGCTCGCGCGTTCTACGACGATCCGGTGACGGCGTGGTTCTATCCAAACGCCCGCCGGCGGCTGATGCACGCGCGACGCTTCTTCGCCATCCGCCTGCGCCAGCTCGCCCCGCAAGAGCTCATGTGGACGACGCCCGAGCTGTCAGGCGCGGCGCTGTGGACGCGTCCCGGCCGCTGGCGCGAGGACACCCGCCAATCGCTCATGCTCCTGCCGATGCTGCCGGCCCTGCTGCCGCGGATCAGGCTCGTGACGCGCGCGGTGCGGGAGATCGAGCGCCACCATCCGGCGGAGGTGCACTTCTACCTGTCGGTCGTGGGGACCGACCCAGAGCTGCAGGGCAGAGGCATTGGCTCTGCCCTGCTCGCTCCGGTGCTCGAACGTTGTGATGCCCGCGCGGTGCCGGCGTTCCTCGAGTGCTCCAAGGAGAGCAACGTCCGCTTCTACTCACAGCACGGCTTCGTCGTGACCGATCGGATCGACCTGCCCGAGGGGCCGCCGCTGTGGCTCATGTGGCGTAGCCAGAGCTAGCCATCTAGCCCCCGAGCCCGCCCAGCAGGCCTCCCAGGAGGTTGCTGATCAGGCCGGTGACCGTGGAGATGATGCCCCCGACGCCAGACAGGATGCCACCGCCAGTGGTACCGCCACCGGAGCCGCCGCTCGGGAACAAGCCCGAGAGCAGTCCGCTGAGATCCAGCCCGCCGGCCGACGAGGGTCCGCCGAGGATTCCGCCGAGCAGGCCGCCGAGCCCGCCGAGGCCGCCCGAGGACGTGCCCCCGACGAACGGCAGCGACCCGAGGATCTGATCGATCAGCCCGGTCACGGTGCCCAACACGCCCGGCACGATCGTCCCGATGGTCTGGCCGACCATCTCGAAGATCGTCGCCAGCGGCGCTTGGATCGCCGCCGGCAGGAGCGGCAGGATGCCCTTGATCATGTCGAAGGCCATCTCGAGCGCCTGCGTCGCCATCCCGAGGCATTGGCTCACAAGCGAGCTGATTGCACCGGGCAGGTTGCCGCTGTCAAGCGCGCTGTTGAGGTTCACGATCTCGGTCGCGTCGCCCGCGGACAGCGCCGTGATGATCGATGCGATGACCGGCTTGGCCTGCACCGGCACCTTGTCCAGAAGCGCCTCGAGCGCCTCGATGACCTTCTGCTTGCCGGCGAGCGCGGAGGGGATCGCTTGCGCGATCAGCGCCTGAACGTGTCCGGTGATCTCATCGACGAGCGCGGTGATCGTCTCGCCGAGCGCGTCGTACTGCGTGCCGGCGAGCGTCAGCGCCTGTGCCGCGGCGATGCTCTGCTTGCCGTTGGACGCCTTGCCCGCCATCTTGCGGGCCCGCTTCGAGGCGGCTGCCGTATGCCGGCGCGCGGTCTTGAGCTGCGTTGCAGCAACGGCTGAGTCGTTGGTGCGGACGGCGACCTTGAACTTCCTCAGCGCCTTCTTGGCCTTGACGACCTGCGCCTTGACGGCCGGCGTGCCCGTATTGGCGCTGCTTTTTGCCGACGCGGTGGCGGGGAGCGCCACGAGGACGGCGAGCGTCGCCAAGATGGCGACGAAACTGCGATGGTGTGACATGAAGTGACCTTTCGGCAACTGGGCGGCCTACGTGAGGGCCCTGGTTTTGCGCCCCCGCCTCGCGACGGGTTTGCCTTTTCGGATGGGACTGCTCTTGACACGCGCTTGCGGGCGCCTCGTGATAGCCAATCGACGAATGGATGACCCAGACGGCCTTACCTCGTGTTGAACGGCTGTGCGAGCAACCCGTTGATCGCGCTCAGCACCTGCTGAGCGGGCGCGAGAACGCCGGCGAGCGACGAGGGTTGGGTCGGCGGCACGGGGGCGTTGGCCACCGACGATGGCACGGCGATCCCAAACGACGCCAGCAGGTTCTTGATGAGCGTCTGCGCCGAGCCGATCGTGTTGGCGACGAGCGCGCTCGCGTTTTGCAGCGCGGATGACGTGCCTGGCGCGGCCGTCGCCTGCGCGCCAGAGAACCCGGCCATGATCTGCTCGCGGATCGCCTTGAGCCTGTCGGCGAGCGCCTGTGCGGGCGTCTTGGCCGTCGGCGCCGGATTGGCGGCCGACTTCGGCGCGGGCGGCGGCGGGTGATAGGCGACGTTCGTCGGCGGCGCGTTGGGCTCTCGCGCGGTCGATGCGGCGGCCGACTTCGCCTCGGTCTTGCTGTGG
>JALZJA010000371.1 GCA_030860005.1 Actinomycetota bacterium | reverse complement strand
TTCGGTGTATACGCCGGGGCGGTGAGCACGGAACCGCGGATCACGCTCCCGAAATGGCGCGACCGCAGACCGCGAGGGTCGGGGCGGGCTGACATTCATGTCCCCGCCCCGCACCCCGCGCGTCATCTCCTGTGTCCCCGTCCGTGGCTATCGGTCATCCGGTGACAAGTAGCCCAGCCGGCAACGAGGGGCGCCTGACCTTCAGCGGGGCCGTCGTGGTTTCCGGCACCGCTCAGCGGGCGGTCGTGTCGCCTGTGCCGGGCCATAGGCAGCAACTTCGACAGACGGTACCGAAGTGCGCTTATACGTCGCGGTCGATCCCCACACGCTGCACGAACTCGAGCAGCGAGCCGTCGCTCAGGGCACCGACCTCAACGTGGCCGCAGCCGATGCGCTGCGAGCCGGCGCACACGCGGCCTGAGCGCCGCTTCAGACCCCGTCACCGCTAGCTGCCCTTCGGTCCGGACACCCGGCCCCGCTGCGACCGGCTCTCAGGCGACGGGCCGACACAACGAAGAAACGCCGGCGGCACCGCTCTCGCGGCGCTGCCGGCGCCCTGGTGTGGGACGGAGCGTTGGTTGTGGTTATGCGGCGACGGCCGCCTCCGGCGCGCGCGCCGGCTCGAGCGCGACCGCGAGCACCTCGTCGATCGTCATGACCGGGTGAAAGGTCATGGCCTCGCGGATGTCCTCGGGCACGTCATCCAGGTCGCCGCGGTTGCGCTCGGGCAGGATCACGTCGGTCAGACCCGCTGCGTGGGCGGCGAGCACCTTCTGCTTCAGCCCGCCGATCGGCAGCACGCGGCCCTGGAGCGTGACCTCGCCGGTCATCCCGACGGTGTGGCGGACCGGGCGGCCGCTGAGCAGCGAGGCCAGCGCCGTCGTCATCGTGACGCCCGCGCTCGGTCCGTCCTTCGGGATCGCGCCCGCCGGAACGTGGACGTGGAACTCGCGATCCTCGAACGCGTCCTCGTCGATGCCCAGCGCGATGGCCTTGCCGCGCACGTAGGTCAGCGCGATCCGCGCGGACTCCTTCATGACGTCGCCGAGCTGGCCGGTGAGCGTCAAGCCGCCCGTGCCCTTCATCACGTTGGCCTCGATGAACAGCACGTCGCCGCCGACGCCGGTCACCGCCAGGCCCGTTGCCACGCCCGGCACCGCCGTGCGCGCCGCGGCCTCCTGGAAGACCTTCTGGCGCCCGAGCGCGTCGCGTACGGCGTCCACGTCGACGGTCACCGGCGCGACCGACTCGTCCGTGGCGACCTTCGTCGCGGTCTTGCGCAGCAGCGATCCCAGCTCGCGTTCGAGCTGGCGCACCCCCGCCTCGCGGGTGTACTCGCTGACGACAAGCTGGAGGACGTCGTCGGCGGCGACGACCTCGTCCTCGCGCAGCCCGTTGCGCTCGCGCTGGCGAGGCCACAGGTAGTCGCGGGCGATCGCCGTCTTCTCGGCGACCGTGTAGCCGTCGAAGCCGATGACCTCCATGCGGTCCAGCAGCGGTCCGGGGATCGTCTCGGTCATGTTGCCCGTGGCAATGAACAGGACCTGCGAGAGGTCGAGCTCGATGTCGAGGTAGTGGTCGCGGAACGAGTGGTTCTGCGCGGGGTCGAGGACCTCGAGCAGCGCCGCCGAGGGGTCGCCGCGCCAGTCGGCGCCGACCTTGTCGACCTCGTCGAGCATGATCACCGGGTTCATCGTCCCGGCGTCGCGCAGCGCGCGCACCAGGCGGCCCGGAAGCGCGCCGATGTACGTGCGCCGGTGGCCGCGGATCTCGGCCTCGTCGCGGACGCCGCCGAGCGACATGCGGACGAACTCCCTACCGGTGGCGCGCGCAATCGACTCGCCGATCGAGGTCTTGCCGGTGCCCGGCGGGCCGATCAGCGTGAGGATGGCGCCAGCCTTCTTGTCGACCTCCACCCCACGATCTTCTCGGAGCTTGCGCACGGCGATGTACTCGGTGATGCGGTCCTTGACCTCCTCCAGGCCCGCGTGATCGGCGTCGAGGACCTCACGCGCTTGGACGGGATCGAGGACCTCGTCGGAGCGCTTGCTCCACGGCACCGCGATGAGCCAGTCCAGGTAGGTCCGGATCATCGATGCCTCGCCGCTCTGCTCGCCCATGCGCTCGAGGCGGTCCAGCTCGCGCTCGGCCTGCTCGCGCACCGTGTCGGGCATGCCGGCGTCGGCGATCTTCTTGCGGTACTCGTCGGCGACCGAGCCCTCGTCCTCGCCCAGCTCGCGACGGATCGATTCCATCTGCTGGCGCAGGAAGTACTCGCGCTGCTGCTTCTGGGCACCGGACTCGACGTCGTTTCGGATGCGGTTGCGCACCTGAAGCTCGGTCAGCCGCTCGCGCTGGAACTCGACGGCGAGCGCGAGACGCTCGGTGACGTCGATGCTCTCCAGCAGGCGGACCTTCTGCTCGAAGTTCAGGTCGGGGCTGTAACCGGCGGTGTCCGCCAATGCCCCGGGTTCGTTGACCGAACGCAGGAACGCGCCGACGCGCTCGTCGGCCCCGCGCTCGACGAGGATCTCCTCGACGACCGCACGGTACTCGCGCTCGAGCTCGCGCGTGCGCCCGTCGATCGGATGGTCATCCGGCGTCTCGGTGACCTCGACGCGCAGGCGCCCATCGGAGTCGGTCTCAGCAGCGCCGATGACGCCGCGTGCGACACCCTCCAGCGAGACACCGCGACCGCCACCGGGCAGTCGAATGGTGTCGGCGACCTTCGAGATCGTCCCGACCTTCGCGTAGTCGCCCTCGTGGCGAGGAACGAGCAGCACGCGGTCCTCGCCGGTCGCGTCGACCGGGAGGTGAATGTCCATCGTTGGGAAGACGACCGTGTCGTCTAGAGGGATGAGCAACAGCTTGGGCATGTGCATGGTTCCTTCATTGATTGCACGCACAACCATACCAAGAGCTGCTTACGAAGAGTGAGCAGCTTACCGAGGCACGGCGCTCATGGCGGGACGATGACGATCCCGCTTCGCATCAGCAGGTCCGCGTAGCCGCGCGCGACGAGCCGCTCGTCGGCGATGCCGAGCGCCTGGCACAGCTCCTCGACACGGTCGCGCTCGACCTCCAGGCCGCCCGGCGAGGTCGCGACCGCCTCGAGCTCGACGAAGTCGCCGAGGCCGGCGACGCGATCGAGATGTATGCGGACGTTGCGCCACAGCAGCAGCCTGCGCGCCTTCTCCACGACGACGCGAACACCGAGCGTCTCGCGCAGCGCGTCGGTGAGCGCCACATGGTCGGCCACGGGCACGACGCGGTAGTGGCTGACCCTCGGTCCGGCCATCACCGCGCGGGCGTAGGAGATGAGCTCCGCCGGCTGCGGCGGCGCCTCGCGCAGCTTGAGATGTCCCTGGACGGCATGAAAGTACGTGTCGCGCTGACGCAGCACGCCCTGGTCCTCGGCGCCGAGCGCGCGCGCCGCCTGCAGGGTGGCCGGCGGATCTGGATCGGTTGCCTTGACCTCGAGGTTGCGCCGCTTGCCCGGCATCGTCTCGCAGGCTACGCGCCGCGCACGCGCGGGCCTGCCGCATCCACCACTGACCGATCGCGCTAGTAGCCCAGACGGGCGAGGCGCTCGCGCTCGGCCCGTCGCTTGGCCTCGCGCTGCTCCTTGCGCACGCGCTCGCGCTCGCGACGCTCCTGGTCCTCGTCATGGCCGGTGACGATGCGGATACTCTTGCGCAGCGTGCCGTCCTGCGCATGGGAGGCATAGGTCTGGCGGCTGGCGCGGTCGTCGCGTCGCGGGCGGTCGCGCCGTCCGGCCTCGCTCGCGCGCTGGCCGCCGTTGCGG
>JALZJA010000360.1 GCA_030860005.1 Actinomycetota bacterium | reverse complement strand
GGGGACCCGTCTGGCGGCGCCTGCGCGACGGCCTCGGGCCACAGGCGGGACGGATCGGGATCGAGCCCGAGGACGATCTGCGACTCGCGCGCGGCGACGAGCTGGGTGAGCCGGTCGGCAAACGTCACGGGTCCGAGCGTCAGAGGACGAGTCGCGATTGCGTCGAAGCTACCAGCGTGACCGGACCCCTGGCGATCAGCGAGGATGAGCGCGTGCCCCTGAACCGGATTGCCTGGCTCGTCACGGTGGCGGCGGCGTTCATCACCGCGCTGCTGCTGTTCCTGTCGGGCTACAACGGCTACGGCGCGCTGGCGATCGCGGTGGGCGCTTCGGCTGCGATCAACCTGCGCTGAGCGTCGCCGGGTAGCGGGTTGAGGTCCGAGCGAAGCGTGACGTACTTCACACCCGGCCGGCCGGCCGCGGTCGATGCTGAGCGGGGATTGCGCCGTCTCCAGCCGGCATGTCCACCATGAACCGCACCGCTCCCTACGCGCGCGACGCCCGCGTCCACATCGAAACGGGCGTTGACGCGCCTGCCGCGCTTCAGCAGGCGATCGCCGCGTCGCGCTTCGAGGAGCACGTCGAGCGCGCGCTCGCGGCAAGCGGCCGTGCGCGGGGGACGTTCGCGATCGCGGTCAAGGCGAACCTCATGTGCGCTACCTGCGCTGCGGATAGCAGCGGCGACCAGACCGATCCCGCGCTCGTCGAGCAGCTCGTCGGCGCGCTGCGCGCCAGCGGCTTCGAGACGATCGCGGTCGTCGAGTCGCCGGTCGCCGGACTGCCGCCGGTGGCCGCCGTCGCCGCGAGCGCGGGCTACTCCGCAGGCGGCTATCGGATCGTCGACCTCGCCGAGGAAGCCGTGCCGTTCGCGTACGGCGGCGTGCTCGGAGACGACCTCGTCGGGCGCACGTGGCTCGAGGCCGACTACAGGATCTCCTTTGGCAAGTGCAAGACGCACTGGCAGTGCTTCTACAGCGGGTGCCTCGCCAATCTCTACGGCTGCCTGCCGCGCGCCGACAAGCTCGCGCACTACCACGGCACCGGCCACGAGTTCTACGAATGCTGCGTGCTGGTCGCCGACCGGTTGCCGGTCGACTTTGCCTTCCTCGACGCGTGGGTCGGGGGCGACGGTGGTCGCAGCCACGCTCATCGCCGCAGCCCGCAGGCGACCCGCACGATCCTCGCGAGCGAGAACGCGTTCGCCCTCGACTGGGTCGCCGGCGAGAAGATGGGCCTCGATCCGCAGCTGAGCTTCGTGCTCCAGGAGGCACTGCTGCGCTGGGGCCGCATCCACATCACGCGCCGCGGCAACATCACGACGTGGCGCCCATGGCGCAACGTCCGGCCCGCGACGGTGGTCGCGGTTGCCCTGCTCGAGCCCGTCCTGCGACGCCGCGCCGTGCGCGCGGCGCTGCGACTGGCGGGCGCTCGCGGAAGGAGGCTCGCGGCGTGGACCGTCCAATGAGGGTCTACGGCCTGAACGTCGTCGAGCAGGCGCTCGACGACGTGCTCGTCGCAGCCGGCTGGCTGCTGGCCGCGTTCACGATCGTCGCCGGCGTCATGGACTCGAGCTTCGGGACGAGCGGGACCGGCGGCGGGCTGCTGCTCGGCGCCACCGCGATGGCCGGCGTGCTGCTCGCGCTCGGCGGCTCGGGGATCCGCCAGAACGCGGCCGCGAGCGACCTTGGGTTCGCGCTGCTGGCCGTCGCGACCGGAGGCTGGATGGCCCTGGCGATCACGTCCGACAGCCTCGCTGCGCTGATCGCCGGCCTGGCGCTCGCGACGCTGTTCGCGCTCATGCTCGCGCTGCGACGGCGCGCTCTGCGCCTGCGCTTCCGGCCGCGGTTTCTGTCGCTGCGGCAGTTCAGCACGATGATCGCGGTCGCGGACACGATGATCGACGGCGACGGCCGCGAGGCGATGCATCCGGTCGAGGTCGCGGTCGGCGTCGACCACATGCTCGACCGGGTGCAGTCGCCGACGACGGCGCAGCTGCGGCTCGTCCTGATCCTCACGGAGTGGGTTCTGCCGCTGCTCATCTTCCGTCCGTTCCCCTTCAGCGCGCTCGGGAGCAACGACCGCCGCCGCGCGGTCGAGAAGGTCATCGGCGCCAACCGCCTGTTGCGCCCCGTCGCCCGCTCGCTGAAGGTGCTGGCCTGCTCGGGCTACTACGGCGACCCGCGCGGGATCCGGTCGACCGGCTACATCCCGTTCGAGGAGCGCGCGCGACACGTGGGTGTCGACGAGAGGCCGATCGTCCATCCCGATCCCTTCCGCGCCGGAGGCGCACGATGAGCGCGCGTCAGGACGCCGTGATCGTCGGCTCGGGCGCCGGCGGCGGGGTCATGGCGTACGAGCTTGCCCGCCGCGGACTGCAGGTGACCGTCGTCGAGGCCGGCGCGCGCTGGGACCCCGTGACGTTCGAGCACGACGAGCTCGAGATGTTCGCGCGGACCTACAAATCCGGCGGCCTGCAGACGACGAAGGACAACAACATGCTGATCATCCAGGGCGCGACGGTCGGCGGGTCGACGGTCATCAACAACGCGATCTGGCTGCGCGCCGATCTCGATCGCGTGCTGGACAGCTGGGCCGAGGCCGGCGCGATCGTTCCGCGCGAGCCGCTCGTCGAGGGCTACGCGGCGCTCGAGCGGGCGCTCCACGTCGAGCCGCTGCCACCGACGCTCGCGAACCGCGGCAGCAACATCTTCCTCGACGGCTGCGAGGCGCTCGGGATCCGCGGCGGGTACCTGCGCAACAACCGCAGGGACTGCATCGGCTGCGGCTGGTGCAACTACGGCTGCCGCTACAACCGCAAGACGTCGATGCTCGTCACCTGCATCCCGTGGGCCGAGGCGCGCGGGGCGCAGGTGCTCGACCGCTGCACGAACGTCGAGGTGCGGGCCGGCGGCGGCACGGCCCGGGGCGTGAGCTTCGTTCGCGACGGGCAGCCGCAGGAGATCGACGCCGACGTCGTCGTGGTCTGCGCCGGGGCGGTCGGCTCGAGCGAGGTGCTGCTGCGCAGCGGCATCGACCTCGACGGTCGCGTCGGGCGCGGGCTGCACGTCCTCGGCGGCGCGTTCGTCACCGCCGAGACCGACGAGATCGCAGACGGCTTCGACGGCATCGGGCTGTGCTGCATCGCCGAGGCCGGCGACGACTTCGTCATCGAGAGCTTCTTCGCGCCGCCGCTGGTGTTCTCGCTGCGGCTCGGCGGCTGGTTTCAGTCGCACTTCGACCGCATGACGCGCTACCGCCACTTCGCCGACGCCGGCGTCATGGTCGGCACCGACCCGACCGGCGTCGTCAAGCTCGATCACCGCAAGCGGGTGCAGATCGACCTGAGCTTCTCCAAGCGCGACATCGAGCGACTGCGGCGCGGGATCAAGGCCCTGTCGCGCATCTATCTCGCGGGCGGCGCGCATCGCGTCTTCCCATCGAGCTACGACCTGCTCGAGTTCAGCGACGAGTCCGAGCTCGGGCAGCTCGACGAGCGCATCGGTCACGGCAACGACCTGGCGTCGGGCTCCGCGCATCCGCAGGGCGGCAACCCGATGAGCGAGGATCCCGCAAACGGCGTCGTCGGGCTCGACTTCCGGGTCCACGGCTTCGAGAACCTCTTCGTCGCCGACGCGAGCGTCTTCCCGCGCAACCTCTGGGCGAACTGCCAGGCGACGGTCATGGCGATGTCGCACTACGCCGCGACCCACGTCGCCGCGCTCTGACGCCGGGCGTCACCCGCGCGGGATCTCCGTCCCCGGACGCACGTTGTCGGCCGGCTCGAGGTGGATGAGCACGTCGGCGCCGCGCAGGCGCTCGCGGATCGCATCCTGAAGCTCGTGGGCGGTCGCGTGCGCGGCCACGAGCGTCGTGCCCGCGACGAACTGGACATGGAGGTCGACGTAGCGCCGCGAGCCCGCCCGCCGCGCCCGCAGCTGGTGGTAGCCGCATACGCCCTTGGGCCCGAACCGCTCGATCGCGCCGCGTACGGAGTCGAGCTCTTCGGGCGGCAGCGCCTCGTCGACGAGCACGCGCGAGGCGCGCGACAGCAGGCGCACGCCGGCGACGACGATCGCCGCCGCGACCGCGAGCGCGATGACGGGATCGAGCCAGCTGGCGCCGGTGAGCTGCACGAGCGCAAGTCCGCCAAGCACGGCCAGAGAGGTCGCCGCATCGGTGCGCAGATGCGCGGCGTCACCCTCCAGGGCAGGCGATTCGGTCTCGCGCGCGCGACGCGCCAGCACGCTGGAGACAGCCATATTCGCCAGCACCGAGAACGCGATGACGCCGATGCCGACGCCGAGCGAGTCGACCTCGTTGTGGCCCGAGGCCAGGCGGCGCACCGACTCGTAGACGATGACGCCGGATCCGACGAGGATCAGCATCGCCTCGATCGCGGCGGCGAGGTTCTCGATCTTGTCGTGGCCGTAGGGATGGTCGGCGTCAGCCGGCTTGTCGGCCTTGCGCACCGAGACGTACGCGACGATCGAGGCGATCAGGTCGATCGACGAATGCATCGCCTCGGTGATGATCGCCACAGACCCGGTGATCGCCCCGGCCGCGAGCTTCAGCGCGATGAGCAGCGTGTTGGAGGCGATCGACAGCGCCGCCGCGCGCGTCTTGACCGTCCCCCGCGCCGGCTGGGTCGATGCGATGAGTGGGCCCGCCAAGGGTCTTTCTACCTCCCGAGCAGCGACAGGAGCTCACGCGCCGCCCGGCCGCGGTGGCTGATCGCGTCCTTCTCCTCGGCGGTGAGCTCGGCCATCGTGCGGCCGTCGGGGATGTCGTCGGGCAGGAACGCCGGGTCGTAGCCGAAGCCGCCGTCGCCGCGCGGCTCGGCGGCGAGCGTGCCCGTGCAGCGGCCTTCGACGAGATGCTCGGTGCCGTCCGCGTCGCAGTAGACGAGCGCGCACACGTATGCCACGGGCGAGCCGGCGGGCGCCTCGAGCAGCAGCTTGGCGAGGTTCTCCTCGTCCGTCGCGTGCGTGCCGGCGTAGCGCGCGGAGCGCACCCCGGGGGCGCCGCCGAGCGCCGCCGCCTCGATGCCGGAGTCGTCGGCGACCGCCGGCATCGCGGTCGCACGAACCGCGACGCGCGCCTTGTCGAGCGCGTTGTGGGCAAACGTCTCGCCGATCTCGGGCGGCAGCGTGACGCCCTCGGGCAGCGGCGCGACATCGTGCGGCGCCAGCAGCGCCGCGAACTCGCGCGCCTTGTGCGGGTTGCGGCTGGCGAGGATGAGCCTCACCCGACCGCCCGCGCCTGCTCGGCGCGCAGCTCCTCGATCCCTCCCGCCGCCAGCGCCAGCAGCTCATCGAGATGGGCGCGCGACAGCGGCGTGCGTTCGGCCGTGGCCTGCACCTCGATGAGGCCGCCCTCGCCGGTCATGACGACGTTCGCGTCGACCTCGGCGGTCGAGTCCTCGGCGTAGTCGAGGTCGAGCAGCGCGACGCCGCCGACCATGCCGCATGACACCGCGGCGACGCTGCCCGTCAGCGGCGACCGTTCCAGCTTGCCCTCGTCGACGAGCCTGCGGCAGGCGAGGTCGAGCGCGACGTAGGCGCCCGTGATCGATGCGCAGCGGGTGCCGCCGTCGGCCGTCAGCACGTCGCAGTCGAGGTAGATCGTGCGCTCGCCGAGCGCCTCGAAGTCGATGACTCCGCGCAGCGAGCGCCCGATGAGACGCTGGATCTCGACCGTCCGGCCGTCGGCCCGGCCGCGGGTCACGTCGCGCTGCTTGCGCTGGCCCGTCGACGCGGGCAGCATGCCGTACTCCGCCGTCGCCCAGCCGCGCCCCTTGCCGGCCATCCAACGCGGCACGCTCCCGTCCACCGACGCCGTGCAGATGACGCGCGTCTCGCCCTGCGTGATGAGCGCGGAGCCCGTCGCGGGCTTGACGAAGTGCGGCTCGACGTTCGTCGGGCGCAGCGCATCGGACGCGCGGTCGTATGAGCGCTGCGGAGAAAGAGGGTTTCGGCCTGCGGTCATCGCGAGCGATGACCTCCGGACGACGTCACCAGCGCGGTCATCGCGAGCGACGACCTGCGGACGACGTCACCAGGGCCTCGACCCGCGGCAGGTCGACGTGCTCGACGGTGCCCATCGGCAGCTGGAGGAAGCGCGAGCCGATCCGCGCGAAGTCGTCCGCGTCGGCCGTGCAGAGGAAGCGGTAGCTGCCCTCCCCCGCGTGGGTGCTCGCGAGCTCGCGCACCGCCAGCGCCTGCTCGACGCGCCGCGCGACGGCATCGCCGGATGTGATGAGCGCGACCGCCGGCCCGAGCAGGCGCTGCAGGAGCGCGCGCACCATCGGGTAGTGCGTGCAGCCGAGGATGACCGTGTCGACGTCCGCCGCGCGCAGCGGCGCGCAGTACCCGCGCACGAGGTCGACGTCGCGCTCGGTGATCGCCGCGCCGGTCTGGCTCATCTGCGCGAGCTGCGGGCAGGCGACGCTCTCCAGGCGCACGAGCGGGTCGGCGGCCAGGACGGCGCGCTCGTAGGCGCGCGTGGCGACCGTCGCCTCGGTCGCGAGCAGGCCGATCCGGCCCTTGCGCGTATGCGCGACGGCGAGGTTGGACTCCGGGCCGACGACGCCGATGACATCGGCCGTATGGCCGCTGGCGGCGACGTGCGCCTGGAGCGCGTCGAGCGCGCTCGACGTCGCCGAGTTGCAGGCGACGACGATGAGCTTCGACCCGCGCTGCAGCAGGACGTCCGCGATCTGGCAGCTGAAGGCCTGCAGCTCGGCCGGCGTACGGTCGCCGTAGGGAAAGCGCGCCGAGTCGCCCAGGTAGAGGAAATCCTCCTGGGGCAGCGAGACGAGCAGCTCGTGCAGGACGGTGAGCCCGCCCACACCGGAGTCGAAGACCCCGATCGGGGCGGTGCGCTGCGGGGCAGGAACCACGGGGCGCCCATGTTCCCAGACGCGCCCCGTGGGACCGGGGACTGCGGCTCTATTTCCTGTCGCCCACCGACTCGATCGTCTCCTTGAGCTCCTTGGCGATCGTCTTGGCGAGGCCGGCGTCCTTGAGCTTGCTGGCGGCGAGGACGACGCCGGTCAGCAGGGTCGCGAGCAGGAGCATGAGCCCCACGTACTCGACGGTGCCCTGCCCGCGCTGGTCGCTCAGCGCGCGCGAGACGGTTGCGTGGATCCAGCCCATCGTGCGGTACGGCATGTGCGGCCTCCCAGTGGTGGCGGTCAGGTGTCGCACCGATGCTGGGCCGTGCGCCGTGACGACTCCACACGTGGATGTGGCAACTTCCCGGCGATCGTGCCCCGACTCTGTGAACCTGCGCAACCTCGGATGCGCGCACTCGTCGTGACCAACATGTACCCCTCACCCGCGCGGCCCGCGCTCGGCAGCTTCGTCCGCGACCAGGTGCAGGCGCTCCAGCGCATCGAGGGTCTCGACGTGCACGTCCACGCCTTCTCGCCGGGCGGCGTGCGCAGCTACGCGCGCGCGGGTCGCGACATGCAGCGGCGCTACGCGGGCGAGACCTTCGACGTCGTACACGCGCACTTCGGGCTCACGGCATGGCCGGCGCTCGCCGTCCGCGCGCGGCACCGCGTCGTGACGCTGCACGGCAACGACCTGCACCACCCGCGCTCGCGCCGGGTGACGAGCGCGGTGCTCGGCCGGATGGACCTCGTCGCGACGCCGTCGGCGCCGTTTGCGGCCATGGTGCCGGGCGCCGGAACGCGCCGTCGCGTTGCGATCCTGCCCTGCGGGATCGACGTCGAGCGCTTCCGGCCGCTCGATCGCCGCGCCGCGCGCCAGCGGCTGGGGCTCGACCCCGCGGGGAGCTACCTGCTCTTCCCGTACGACCCCTCGCGCCAGGTCAAGCGCGTCGATCGCGCGCGCGAGCTGCAGTCCGGCACCGGCGCCGAGTTGCTGACGCTTGGCAGCGTCGCACCGGAGGACGTCCCGCAGTGGATGAATGCAGCGAACGCCGTCATCTGCCCAGCGGAATGGGAGACCTTCGGGCTGGCCTGCATCGAGGCGCTGGCCTGCGACGTGCCGGTGCTCGCGCGTCCAACCGGCGCCCATGACGAGGCGCTACGGGGGATCGCCGGCGCACACTGCGGCGAGTGGGACCTCCCGCGCTGGCGTGCCGCACTCGAGCCGCACCTCCAAGACGACGACCCGCGGGTGCCGGGACGAGCGCGTGCGCTCGAGTTCTCGGCCGACGCGATGGCCGCGCGCGTCGCCGCCGCGTGGCGCTGGTTGCGCTCGGAGGGCCCCGCCCCGCCGCTATACTCGCGCGCCGAGGCGCCGACTGAGCCGTCGCCCGTCGTCTCCACCTCATGACCGGCCTGATGAAGCGCATCTTCAGGCGCCGCGAGCCGGGCCAGCCGCCCCGCCACGGCGTCGCGAGTCTGTTCCGCGGGCGGCGCGCGCGCGGGCAGCGCCTGCCGGGATACAGGCGAATCGTGGCGTTCAAGCTGCCCGGGCGGCTCAAGCGCTGGCCGTGGCAGCCGACGCCCGCGCCCGCGTCCGACGCGACGCAGGACACCGAGGTCGTCGCCGCGCCGGCGCCGCAGAGCTTCAAGGACCGCGGTAGGCTGCGCCGCCACCTGCGCTTCCTGCGCCGGGCGCGCGAGCTGGGCTTCCGCGACATCGGCGGCCTGATCTTCGACATGCGCCGCTTCAAGCGCAGCCGTCCCGACCTGCTGGACGCCAAGCTCGACGCGCTGCTCGCCGTCGATCAGGAGCTGCGCGCGCTCGAGCGCATCCTCGACGACCGGCGCCCGTTCCACGAGCTGCGCGAGCCGGGCATCTCGTCGTGCGCGCGCTGCGGCGCGCTGCACTCCAGCGAGGCGAACTTCTGCCCGCACTGCGGCCTGCAGTTCGGCGGGCCGCGCGAGATGGGCGAGGTCGGCGGAGCGATCGCCGCGCCGCCGCAGGCGCCGGTTGCGCCACACGCTGCGCAAACGTCGGCCGCGCCCGGCCAGCAGGAATGGCCCTGGCC